>JASHOW010000022.1 GCA_030038445.1 Nitrosopumilaceae archaeon | reverse complement strand
GTTGTCAGAACCACATCTTATGCAAATGAGTATGTATTTTCTCAAGCTTTTTACTCCAAAGAAATTTAAAAGTTCAAGCTTGTTACTTGATGCCATGCTCTAATCGTAATTAATTTGGTTTTGTGTAATTTAATCAGTAGGTATGCACTAGAGTGCATTGCAAGCACTACTACCATAAATTATAGGCATAAAGGAGGAGATTCCATTTTTATTGTGGCTCAATAAAAATAGTATTCCCCCTCAACAGACACAAAAATCTGACGTTTCTCGTAAGAGTTAAGATCAGTAAAACTAGTAAGATTACGTGGATCGAAAGATCAAGATCATTCTTTCAATAGCGGACATAGGAATAGGATCACTTTTAGTATATCTGATTCTGTTTCATAAATTTACAATTGCGATTGATTATGAACTACAACAATTAATTTTTGCTTCAACTGCCTCTGTGGCAGGAATTACTTTCCTTTACTGGAAGCGATTAAAGGATTACAATCCTAAACTTGTCAAATTATTGGAATTATTGCTTTATCTGGTTGCTCCAACAGTGGCATCGGTTCCATTATTAGCAAAAATAAATTACTATTGGATTCTAGTTGTATGTTTCGGTGTTGCTTTTAGTTGGTTCAATTTCGGTCTGATCCAAATTGGTAAAGAGGAAGTGAAGATAAACACAGAAAGTAGGAAGACTATCGCAATTATGATCGGAATGTTGACGGTTTTTCTTGGAATGATTAGTTGGTTGATAACAATAATCTGTGCTTATCAGTGTAAAAATCCATAACCATGAAATCTTTATTTTTACACGGTTATGGTCTCTCGATCAAAGTACAAAATTCGAGGCTAGTATTCTCACAAGGCATTGATCCCTTTTCAGACAAGAAAGAAGTTCTAGAGTTACCAGCAAGTGCATGTCCATTTGACAAAGTGGTAATTCAAGGCAAAGGATACGTATCAACTGAAGCACTAGAACGACTTGCAGAATCTAACATCAATGTTGTAATGCTTGACAAGCGCGGCAAACTGTATAGTTATTTTCACAAGATTGAGAGGCCATAACCGTGAAGGAAAAATGATTTCAAGATCTTTTACCTTCAAGAATCGTTGCTCATACTCAGTTCAGGATAATTACCTTTGTCAAGTGGTTTCTCTCCATTCTTTGCATAGATAATAAATCGGTCTATTATTGCCCAAGTTCGTTTCATTAAATCCGTTCGTTTTTGTCCTGTGAGATGAACTATTTGTCCATGTCTAGGAAGTGTAGAGTATTTTCCAATTTCATCGATCCATTCTCTTGACACATTTAATACAGTTCTGAGCTTGAGCCATGCATTATTACGATCTTCATCTTCTTTGAAAAACTGCATTAAACTCTCGATTGCTCTATAACAAAACATTCCTGTCTCATTAGTATATTTTATCGCTCTTCGCAAGTCTGCAAATGCAATTCTTATTTGAACATATTTTGGATTCCATACGACATCTAAAATATCTCCTATCTGTTTGTAAGGCCGATTTTCATGATCCGCTGTTATCTCTGGAATATCTACTCCATAGATAATGTATGGAACATTGTTCTCACCTGAAAGCGAAGTAATTTCTACATCATAGGAATATCCATGAAGATATCCCCAAGTATCTGTGTAGAGTCTAACATATTCAGTTACTGTATTTTTGAGTGTAAACAGATCAGCAATTTCCTTTTCTGACTCTATTTTGACCGATATTTGAGATTCTAGGATTGATAGTGCAATTTGTAGATCAAATCCATATTCTTCTACTTTGATTCTTATTGGAGGTACTGA
Source organism: Nitrosopumilaceae archaeon (assembly GCA_030038445.1). Taxonomy (GTDB): domain Archaea; phylum Thermoproteota; class Nitrososphaeria; order Nitrososphaerales; family Nitrosopumilaceae; genus Nitrosotalea. The sequence continues at coordinate 2,814 of JASHOW010000022.1, read as the reverse complement.
AATGCTAAATTTTACTCGTTCTGGCAAAACCTTCCCATAGAAATCATATCTAAACACAGAATTTTGATCAATCCAAACTTCTAAAACATTACGACAACTGTCAGATTTTGACGCTTAAAGTGGGGGTAGACTATTTTTATTGTGGCTCGATAGTTGCAGGAGGCTTGCTGGATACGACATAGCTTACCCACGCCACATCCTCCACCTCGTTTGTTATCCTATTGCTTATCTTCTCAAGTATCTCGTCAGGAAGCCTTGTCCAGTCTGCAGTCATGGCATCAATGGAATCAACTATGCGCACAAGTACCACGTGGCCGTACTTGCGCTCATCACCTACAACTCCTACTGCCCTATCATCTCCCACCGCTGCAAAGGCCTGCCATACTTTGCCATACCAACCTGATGCCAAAAGCTCGTCCTCTACAATCTTGCTTGCCTGCTTGCATATCTGCAGCTTCTCCTGCGTCACCTCTCCCATTATCCTAACAGCAAGGCCAGGACCTGGAAACGGATGACGATACAAAAGCTTGTCAGAGACGCCAAGTATCTTTCCAACCCTTCTTACCTCGTCCTTGTAGAGAAATCTTAGCGGCTCTAGCACCTCAAGGTTAAGCCATGATGGTAATCCGCCAACATTGTGATGCGTCTTGATTACGGCAGCAGGGCCCTTTGATACACCGCTCTCAATTACATCTGGGTATAGTGTCCCTTGGGCCAGCCACTTGAACGGCCCGTTCTTTTCTGCAAATTCTGTAAACACCTTGACAAACTCCTCGCCCACAATCTTTCGTTTCTGCTCAGGATCGATCACTCCCTTTAATCTTGAAAGAAATCTCTGTTTTGCATTGATTGCAGTAAAGTTCATCCCAAAATTGTTTGTAAACATGTCTTGAACTTCGCCTTCCTCGTTTAATCGCAAAAGGCCATTGTCAACAAAGACGCACTTTAGTCTCTTTCCTATTGCCTTTTGAATCAGAAGAGCCGCAACAGTCGAGTCCACCCCGCCGCTTATTCCGCACAAGACATTTCCATCAATCTTTGATATCTGAGATACGGTATCGTCGATAAAGTTCTCAAGTGTCCAGTCTTGTTTTGCCTTGCATATGTCTAGTACAAAGTTTTTGAGAACTTGGATGCCATTTTCCGTGTGAACCACTTCAGGATGAAACTGTATTCCATAGACTAGCTTCTGCCTGTTTGCAATTGCTGCCGCAAAAGAGCTCTCGGTATGTCCTATGACTTCAAATCCACTGGGAAGGCTTTCTGCCGCATCGCCATGGCTCATCCACGCCCTGGTTGAAGGGCCCATGCCTGCAAGAAGATCAGAGCTGTTGTCTATCTTTAGTGTGGACGAACCATATTCCTTGTTTGCGCGCTTTACCTTGCCTCCAAAGTTATTTACAATCAACTGGTGGCCATAACAGATTCCAAGCACTGGCAGCCCGATCTCAAATATCTTGGGCGAGGGTTGGGGCGAGTCCTTGTTGTATACACTTGCAGGTCCGCCACTAAATACAATCCCCTTGGGCTCTAGCTTTCTTAGTTCCTCAACTGATATGTCAAACGGCACAAGCTCTGCATATACAGAAAACTCTCGAATTCTTCTGCAGATAAGGTGGCTGTACTGCGAGCCAAAGTCTAGAACTATAATCTTATCCAACTGTCTTCACTTTCTCGAGTTTTCTATCATTCTTGAGAACGACCATGTTGCAGTATTGATTATCTCGTTTGCCCTCTCTTTCTGTCTGTAATTTTTGATTAGGATCTCTCTTATTCTGTTTCCCTCCTTGTTTACCATGCAGCTTATGGCAGTATTTTGAGGGATCTTGCCGCTCTTGACATCGGTATTATCTTGGCTTTCCATGTTGCCAATTATTCTGCCCAAGAAAAATGACTTGAATGGCTGTGTTTCTATGTCCAGTGCTATCTCTTCTGACGGTATTATGACAAGCTCGTCTTGTGTAACATGAGCATTGGCTATTACTTGGTTATCCTGAGTCTTCATTGGAATGACATTTGCAGCCTCTTGTACTGCAGGTTCCAGGTTCTTTTTAGCTGGAGGTGGTGATACAAGGCGTGATGCCTTGCTAAAGCTTGACTGTTTTACAAGCAAATCTAAAATTCTGATGTTTTGCGTGAGTTTTTCTATCTCTTTTTGGCGCTTTTCTATCTCTTCGGATATCCACTCCCGCAGCTCCAAGATATCACGCATCTCTTCTTCTGAGTGGTAGTCCATGTTTGTTCTAATGGCAAACGGATAATAAATATTCAAATGAATCCAGAGCTGAGCCAAATGTGGCACTACTTCAAAGACGGATACTTTTGAGGTGGCCAAACCCTATCTTTTGAAATCCTTTTACCTGCTCTGATGTAGTGTAAAACTCACATCCGCCTTTTGATGCAAGCCATTCCAGAAGACTTTTTGCCTTGGCAAGTTTTGCAACCTTTACTACCTTGTCGTATCTTCCTTCCTTTGAATAGCGACCAATTTTTTTCCCAAAGTCCATTCCAAATAAAATAATCCTTTTTGCTCCAAAATATCTAGCAAGAAAGACGCACCTGTCACCATCTGTGAATCCGCCAAAGTTTCTTATCTTATCAAAGGGTCTTCCCTCTGTTGTGCCAATACAGTTTCTAAACAACAAGGCAATAGGAAGCACGCCAATGTTGTCCCCATGGGAATGAACCACCATTATGGCCTTTGCCTTTGAGGCTTTCTTTAGATATTCCAAGTTTCCATCAAGGTCAGTTACTACAATATCTGGCCAAATACCGTTCTCAATTAGGGCCTTGGAAGCACCGTCTGCCACAATC
>JASHOW010000021.1 GCA_030038445.1 Nitrosopumilaceae archaeon | reverse complement strand
TGGGGTTACAAGCAGAAGTCCAAGTATCAGTATGCTGCGCATGAGTTGATCTTGAGTCATTTCAATAAAAATCTAGTCAACAAACGGATTGTCCCAACTCATGAGAATCTTTGATACCTCAGGCCGAATCATATATTCTGATGGATTTTGTTTTTCAAGTATCATTGTCCTAAGTTTGGTACCACTAAGCTGTTCCTGAAATTCTGTTCCGTGTGGACAATTTCTTTCACTTGCAAATGATAAACATTTTCTACAGTAAAAAAATGCAGGATAAAAGACGGGCTCTATTCCAAGGTCAGGATAATTATCAAATATTCTTTGAGAAGCAAATGGATCATAATATTTTCCTACACCAGCATGGTCTCTGCCTATTATGATATTAGTACATCCAAAGTTCTTTCTCATTATGGCATGATGAATTGCTTCCTTTGGCCCTGCATATCGCATTTCGGTGTGCAGAGTAGCAAGATGACATCTGTTTTGCGGATAATAATATTTGATCAAAGTCTCATAGGCTGAAACTATTACTTCATCTTTATAATCACCTGATTTTTTCTTTCCTATCAGTGGGTTAACAAAGAGTCCGTCATGAGTATTCAGTGATGCTTTTTGGAGCATCTCATGGGCAACATGCGGCACGTTTCGTGTCTGAAAACCAACTATTGTCTTCCAGCCAGACTTTTCAAATAGATCTCTCATCTCCCTTGGGGTCTTTCTATATCTTCGAATTGGCGTCTCTGCAGGTCTTTTAATATAATCAATTTTGCCTCCTACAAGGTATTCTTTCATTGACATGGTTTTAGCTACTCCTGGATGGTTTTGATCAGTTGTACCGTATACTCCCTTTGCTGTTGTGTTTTTATCAAAGGTGTAGACTTCTTCTACATGCAAGATAGCAAAATTTGTGCCATTAACACTTAGAGCAACGTCTTTTGAGTCTTTCATCTTTGTTGCAGTTTCTTTATCAACATCAAATACTATTGGAATCGTCCAAGGAAGATCATTTGCTAGTCTTCCATTTGTAGTCACTTTATCAAAATCTTCTTTCAACAAAAATCCCTCAAGCGGACTAAATATGCCGTCGGCTATGTTCTCAATATCACTTGCTAAATCAGCATTGACAGGAACTGAAAATAAGCCGTCTTGGCTCTTATCTATTGTTTTGTTTACTAACTTTCCGCCATGTGGTTGTGCGATGCCCATATCATACTAACCTAGAAAACTATTTTCCATGCTCCGCGTGTAGTCCACATTCTTTTTGTGGATCCATTTCCCACCACCAACGCCCTGCCCTCAGTGGTTCTCCTGATTTTATTGCACGTGTACAAGGCTCGCATCCTATGCTAGGATATCCCTTATCATGAAGCTTGTTGTAGGGCACATTATTTTGTTTAATGTAATCCAAAGTTTGTTGCCATGTCCATTCAATTATAGGATTTACTTTGATGATTCCATTGTGTTGTGGATCAATCTCAATTCTCTGGGCATTAGATCTAACTTCAGTCTGATCAGCCCTTAGTCCAGTAATCCACCCATCTAGAGTTAAAAGCATCTTCTTGAGCGGGTGAACTTTTCTGATACCGCAGCATAATTTGCGATTTCCTATGCTTTGATAAAACAGATTCATACCATTTACGCGAACCATTTGTTCAACTTCGTTAGCATCAGGAAACATTACTTCTATGTTTATGTTGTACTTGTTCCTTATTTCATCCATGACATCGTACGTCTCTTGATTTAACCTACCAGTATCAAGAGTAAAAATTCTGGCTTTCGGGTTTATTTTCATCATCATATCAATTATGGCAACATCTTCTGCCCCAAAACTTGATGCGAGAGCCATTGTGGAAGGAAATCTGTCTAGTGCCCATTTTAGAACCTCTTGTGGAGTCGATAATTTTTCGTTTAACTGCTGTATCTGTTCAGCAGTAAAGCTATGCATGAGAAAATGCGTTAGTTTTGGTCATATAATTATTTAGGTGGTTTCCATCCTAGAATTATAAATGAGTCAAAATATTGAAAACAAAATGAGCGACAAAACTGTGCTGGTTGTTTTTCCATCTGTTTTTTCGCTAAATAAGATGGATAGTTTGGCAGCAAATATATCAAATATTCTCAAAATCAGAAAGCAGAATTTCACTAGTATACAAAAAAGAAATTCGGTGATAGTAATAGAAACAGCTGATCCTGTGTTTGCTTCCTCTACAATTGGATCATTGTTTGGTATTGAGCGAATAGCTATTGCAAAAGAAATCAAGAATCAATTTGACGCAGTACTTGGAATGATTACAAGTACAAGTATGAATTTGCTATTAAAGGGTGAAAAATTTTATGTTAAAGTTGAGGGCAAATCTACAGATTATTTAGCAAAAGATTTGGAGATTGCAGCTACTACATCCTTGATCGAAAAATCTGTAGATCTGCAAGTACAACCCGGTTCAGAATCAAATCATACAAGACTTCTTTACACATATCTTACAGAATCCTACGCCTATGTCTGTATTTTTGTAGATAAAGGACTTGGAGGTGCACCGTATAATTCTCAAAAGGAATCTATCCTTTGTTGCATATACGACGAGCTGTCTGCAATAGCATGTCTACAAAGTATCAAACTGGGTTTTGATGTAAAAATAATAGCTGGCTATTCAGACGATTCAGATCTACTCAAATTATCTAAAATAATAAACAGAATGCTATCGTCAATTGTTCGTGAAAAAATCATACTACAGTTCTGTAAGATACCCAGAACTCAAAATGTGCTAATGAAAATTCTGATAATGACCTACCTTATGACATCTATTGCACGTTCTAAAAAAATCAAACGTATAGCAATACCAATCTTGCCTTTTGCACTACCCGTATGGTTTGTAGAGGATAATGCAAGAGTAGTTTTTCAAAGAAATTTGATACCATGGTTTCCACTTGTTGGCATGGATTCTAGCATTTTGGAAAATTCTAAGCAGATAGGATTAACAAAATACCTTACAAATCTGGAGAGTGTATGTAAATTGAGATTCTCTAAAAAGGGCATGACAAAAAAGAAAATCCAAAAAAATGTTAGCGATGTGCTGAAAAGCATTAAACTAATATCTGTAACTGTAGGACCAAAAAATGTACACGATATAATTGATTCGTTGAGAACCAATCATTGAGAATTTAAATAGGACTCAATTAGTTACATGCATGAAAAAGATAGGAGGATTCATCAATCCTTGGGGAAATGGTCATTTCACCAGAATGATGACGCTTGATGATGCGATTAATCAAAATATAGAAGATGAAATTGAGATTCATTACTCAAGCAGTGGAGAAATTTATCAAAAACTTCTTAAAAAATTCCCTACAAAAAAAAATAATCTTCACAACATAATAATGCCTACGCCTGTTGATGGCAGGCGCGGCCCAAGTGTTACGTTATCTTTATTCAACTTTTTTCTTCCTATTGACGGAAAGCCTCCTCTTGCTTCGGTGATGGCAAAGTATCTAATTGCTGAAGGAAAGTTGTATGATAAAGAAAAATTTGATCTTGTCATTAATGATGGGGATGTAGGTTCAAATATCATAGCAGAAAAGAGAAAAGTCAAGTCAATTTTTGTTACAAATCAATTTAGACCACGCCTGTGTAAATCGAAGTCCTTTCTTTATCCAGGAGCATTATACATATCAAAGAAAATTGCAAAAGCCTCAAAAATAATTGTCGCAGACTCCCCTCCTCCCTATACCATATGCGAATACAACCTAAATTTTCCTGAGAGAATAAAGGAAAAGGTAGTATATGCAGGCCATTTTTCGAATAGAACAGCAATCAAACATGGTCCAAAGTCAGATTTGGAGAAATTAATTGAAAACGTAGATGATTTTGGATATTGGATGATAACCGGTAACAAGTCCACGAACAAAACGACCGCTAACAAATATGCAAGGACCTTTCATGTTGATAAAATGAATAATGAAAGAAGAATTGTTTCACATGCAAAGAATGACTCTTCCTTAGATAAGGTACTTGGTAAGGATGGTAAAACGTATTCAATTTCTAAAGCCTTTGAGAAACACGTAGATTGGATCCAGATAGATGTAGGATTCCTTTCCGAGCAAGAAAAAAACACTGCCCTAGGCTTATGCAAGTATGCTGTGATAAATGGTTCTCATACTGCAATGGGAGAGATATTGGGTGCAAAAGCAAAACCAATCATAGGAATTCCTGTCTATGACGAACATACAAACCAGATTAAATGGGCTGAAGAGAGAAAACTTGGCATTCTTGCAACTAGTATAAAACAGATTGCAAGAGCAATTTCTACCATACATAACAACTACAACAAGTATCAAGAAAGTCTAATAGAATTTGCCAAGAATTATGATGGAAGCGGGGCCGAGAAAACTGCAAAGATTGTTTCAGAGATGCTTGAGGACTAACTAGAAAGAATTATAATTTTAAAAAAATAATTTCAGGTTCTGGTACGCGGTATTTTTCGATGGGCGAACTGACCGACAGGGATGAAGACATAAACCGCGTACCAGACTAGCAAAAGCTTTTATGGATAACTCTTGTGATCGCGTCATTGACTGAGTGTCCAGAATGCGCAGCCAAACAGATTCAAGTGGAAATGAAATTTGATCTAAATACAAAACATTTCATTTGCAAAAAATGTGGGTTATTTGCTACTAGAGAACAGATAAGCGATATCAAATACAGATTAAATAAACGCGAAAAAACACGAGAAGATAAGCATGATGAGTATAGAGACTGGTGGCAATCAAGTAAGAAAGAAAAACAGAGCTAGATACAAAAGTGAATAGAAATGACTAAAGAAATTCCAAAGTGGGCACAAGATGAGATAAAGAACGCTAAATTTGGAAAACCTGATACGCTTACAAGGACAGGCTACATACTTGAGATATATGATAAGGATATGAGAATAGACGCTCAGATCTACGAAGCCCTTGATGATGGAAGAAAAATTATTGAGGGTATGAATTTGCCAAAGAAGGTCAAACCGTCGGATCTTATGAAAGGAGTAGTCTACGAGTTTACAATCAATGCCCACAAGGCTCCTTTAGGCAAAAAACTCGTCGAATTTCTCAAAAAAGAGATGGAGATAGACATGGATGCAATATATCAATTTGAACTTGCCAGCCTTGAGCTGATGGATGTTGATTCCGACTCTGCAGGCTCTGACGAATCTGAAGAAGAATAGCGCAGAGTTACATCTGATTTGATTTTGCTCTTCTAAAGATTCCGCCAACTATTGGATTAATCAAGTATGGCAGGGTATGTTTGAACCATATAGCTATGCGTACAAATTGAGGTGTTACAATCTCAAGCCTGGGTGAGGAAGCCGCTCTTACAACCGCATTTGCTACAGTAACAGCACTAAGAGCTGTGGTGTATCTTGGCATCTTGTTAAACGAGTTATGGGCAAAAAAATTGGTTCTTACCATTATTGGGCTTACTACTGTTATTCCTACGCCGCTTCCTTGCAATTCATGATATAGAGATTCTGAAAAGCCCAACATCGCAAACTTGGATGCGCAATATCCTGACATTGCTGGAATTCCAAAACTTGCAGCAACAGAAGCTACATTTACAATGTGGCCAGATTTTTTCTCCAGCATCTTTGGTAGAAAAGCTTTGGTACAGTATATCATGCCAAGATAATTGGTTGCCATCTGAGACTCTATCTCTTCTACTTTAAGATCATTGAAATTGCCATAAATTCCAAAGCCTGCATTATTAACTAGTATATCAATAGTGCCAAATTTTTCTAAGACCTGCTTGCACATCTGATTTACCTGATCCTTTTGAGATACATCGCAAATACATACGAGAACTTGAGTTTGAAATTTTGAGAGTTCTCTTGCTGTTTCCTCAAGTTTGCTCTTGTTCCTTGAGACTAGTACAACATGAGCACGTAATTTAGCAAATTTTATGGCAGACTCCTTGCCAATGCCGCTAGATGCACCGGTTATTACAACAACTTTTCCTGAACAATCCATGCTGAAAAATAAAATGATGAAAATAAAGTGCTTTCTATACTGTCTTTTGATTTTTGATACTTGGGTAAACTACCTTCATAAGAAATAGCCAACTTATGACTAGCCCAACATGATAAGTTGCAATTCTCCAAGCAATGATGATATTCCATTGAAGACTGTTCTTTGCAGCTTCATACGTTAGGGTATTTAGATGTCCAAGATAGGCCCATATAGTAAACTCAGTCAGACCAGAACCACCAATAGTTATTGGCAAGTTTCCTACTGCATTTGCAGCCATTGTAGCCATCAGAGAGTGAAAGAAGTGAATTGTATATCCTGCACCATTAGCAATTAGCATAAATGAAAGGCCATAAAGCGACCAAGTGAACACAGAAATTATCATTGACACCACAAATGCCTTTTTAATTTGTTTATTGTGTCGCGTCTCTCTGCTCATATCACAAATTTCTTTCATCCAAAGATTGGTCTTTTCAATATATTTCACAGAACGATCTTTTCCTATTCTCGTAGCAATTTTTGAGATTGGTCCAGGTACCTGAAATGTCCTTTTAGAGGACAGAAAAAACAGCGAAGACCAGATGCCCGTAACTGGTAGGCTTACTGCAAGTATTGCGATACCTACAACATATGCCCCATATGTAAAAGAAAACATTGCAGCTGTAATAGCAAATATTCCAGCTACCAGGACCTCGGTTACTATCTCTACAATTGTAACATACGACGCTTTTCCAATTGGTACGCCTTTTTTGCTCAACCACATAATTCTTACCAGTTCACCACCTACAAAAGATGGAGTTGTTGATGTAACAAACTCGCTTCCTATTCTTACAGAGGTTATTCTCCAATTCACGTCAATTGGTCCTAGAAATTTTCTGACTAGATAATTAAATTTCAAACCTTGGGTTAATAATTTACAGGCCATGGCAATTGCAGCTCCAATAAATGGAACCATGCCTACAGCAAGCAGATTTGCAAGGCTAACGTTAAACGTAGCAGCGATAATCAGAAATGGTATTATGCTTACAGGTAATGCCAAAATCTTCCAATTCATTGCATGCTATATTCATGGATGGAAATATAAGCTCTCGATATGAAATAACTGATCAAAAATGAAAGCAATTTTTGTTGTAGGAACTGCAGGGTCTGGAAAATCTCTTTTGGCTTCAAAGATTCTTGACTATTATACCAGAAATGGCCATTTTGTTGGAATGCTGAATCTGGATCCTGGAGTAGAAAATCTCCCGTATACATGTGATGTTGATGTAAGAGATCATGTAGATATTGTATCAATAATGAAGCAGTATGATCTTGGTCCGAATGGATCTATGATTATGGCAAATGATCTAATTGCTTCCAAGATAGACGAATTACAACGTGAGGTTGATGATGTAAACCCAGATTATCTAATAGTAGATACTCCTGGCCAGATCGAATTGTTTGCATACAGAGCTAGTGGACCCTTCTTTATACAAAACTTAAACACAGAACAAAAAACATCAGTGTTTCTCCACGACGGATCACTAATTACAACTGCAGTTAATTTTGTATCAATAGCATTGCTTGCAACATCTGTAAAATTACGTCTAGGCTTACCGCAAGTAAATGTGATAACAAAAATAGATCTTATCGAAGATAAAATTAAAGATGTACTGAAATGGTCAACAAATGTAGCAAGTCTTGAAGAAGCCATTGCAAAAGAATCAGATGGTGAAAGCTACACTCTAGCTACTAATCTTTTGCGAAGCCTGAATTTGGGTGGATTTGCCCAAGGATTAATTCCCATTTCAAATGCAACTGGAGATGGAATGATTAACCTTCAGGCCGCACTTAGTAGAATTCTTAACATGGGAGAAGAGATGGAAGATTATGGCTGAGAGTGTAACCGTTAGAGCACCTTGCTCTACTGCAAATTTGGGTCCAGGCTTTGATGTTTTTGGCTTGGCACTGGATGCGTATTATGATCAAATTCAGTTAAAAAAAGAGGGCACCGGGATCAAAATTCAGAGTTTTGATTCTATACCTATTGAACTTGAAAAAAACTCTGCAGGTCTTGTAATAAAAGAAATGGCTAGAAAATTCAAGATAAAGACTGGCCTAGTACTAAAAATTAAGAAGGGAGTTCCAACGGGCTTTGGAATGGGTAGTAGCGCCGCATCAGCAGCAGCAGCTGCAGTGGCTTTTGATGTGCTCTTCAAGTTGAAGTTGGATAGTAACAGTCTGGTCCAATATGCTGGAATGGGTGAGATGGCCAGTGCGGGATCGGTTCATTATGATAATGTTGCCGCATCTGTCCTAGGGGGGTTTGTCGTGGTCAGAACAAATCCACTCGATGTAATAAGGGCTACACCCCCAAAAGATTTGATCCTCTGTATAGCCATTCCAAAAATTCTAGTGCCGCAAAAAAAGACAGAAGTCTCAAGAAAAGCCCTTCCAAAACAGGTGAAACTTTCAGACCATGTCAAAAATCTTTCAAATGCGTCTGCGTTAACAGCTGGGTTTATGAAAAAAGACGTATCTCTGATAGGCAGTTCAATAAATGATATCATCGTAGAGCCTGCAAGAAAACACATGATTCCAGGTTTTGATAAAGTAAAGAAAAATGCGCTAGATGCAGGCGCCATGGGAGTAACAATTAGCGGCGCCGGGCCATCAGTAATCTCTTTTACATCGATATCTGCTAATCCTAAGAGGATCGCGGATGCTATGAAAAAAGGATTTGCCGCAGCTGGCATAGAATGTACTACTGTGATATGCAAACCAAGTAAAGGAGCCTCTGTTGTCTAGCTATTTTTTGTGTAGAAAAGAGTTCATTCTTGATTCTCTATCCTTGGTTGCAAAGCAAAGAGACCAAGAATAAATCTCTAGTTTAAGACCAGTGTCCAAGTTTGTATCCATTCCTCTATTAACAAGCATTTTTGAGACGCCTACTGCAAAATTGCTATTTTT
>JASHOW010000020.1 GCA_030038445.1 Nitrosopumilaceae archaeon | reverse complement strand
TGCCTATTTCTACGATTGTGTACCCGCTCTGCAGCCCTGTCCTTGCTGCGATGTATCCAAGGTCTTTTGGATAGACAATCTGCGTGCTGCGCTGGCTCTTCATGACATAATCGTATACAGTTGGCTCCAAAAGATAGATGGCCTTGCCCTTGTTGGTCCTAATTGCACTGCCATATTCCTTTCCTATCACTTTTTTGTGATCAATGACTCCAACATGCGTATGAAACTGTTGTTTTTTTGACACCTTCATCAACCATTTCTTGGAATCACTAAAAAAGAACAATACATTGGAATTTTGTTTTATTTTCTTCACAACTAAGCCTGAGTCCATGCGGATAATAGTATTTGCAAATTCTTGCTCTAAAGCTACATCCTGTCTGGTGCATCAATTCCAAGAAGGCAGAGTGCCTTTTCCAGCGTCTCCTTAAATGACCATACAAGGCAGAGCCTTGCGTTTGTTGTATCAGCAGATTCTGCTGCAAGCACCTTGATATGCTCGTAAAACGAGTTAAAAGATACTGCAAGATCATAGCAGTACCTAGCAATTATTTTTGGCGAGAGATTCTTTGCCGAGTCCTCCACCTGGATGTCAAACTTGCCTATGGTTTTTGCCAGCTCTTTTTCATATGCTGTTGCCAAGAGATCAAAAGATGCCGCGTCAAGTCTGGGTTCTTGGCCAGATTTTTCAAGGATTCGAACTGCCCTTGCATATGCATACTGGATGTATGGCCCGGTATCACCTTCAAGGCTTAGAGACTCTGTCATGTCAAAGGTTATCATCTTGTCAAGGTCCTGTCGTATCATGGTGTATCGTAGTGCTCCAACTGCGACCTGCTCCGCAATCCTGACAAGTTGTTCCTCGCCAAGTTCCGGGTTCCGCTTTTTTGCCTCCTCGTATGTCTTTACTCCAAGTATGTCCAGTACATAGTCTGCATTGACATAGATTCCCTTTCTGCCTGACATCTGCACCGACTTGCCGCCCGTATCAAGGTTCAGAGTCTTTGCAGTATCATGGCTTAGTGTGACTGACTCGTAACCAAGGTGCACATATGACTTGGAGGCTGACTTGAAGTCAGAGATTATCTTTGTGATTATTTTTTGCAGCCTTGACTGCCTAGAGTCTATAACAGTGATGACCATGTTGCCTGTAAAATCGTGTCTTGTTCCAGTGTTGTCAAGCGTTGTCTCCCAGAGTGTCTGGTTGTTTTTTTGTGTTGCATATTTTTTGTAGTAAAACGGATCTTCCAGAATTCCCAGCTTCCATGATGCATACGGTATGTCCTTTGCAATATAGGTGGCAATACCATTGCTTCTGACTAGGACCTTGTCCTCTTCTGCTTCCGTCTCAGACCTTATCACCCAGCAGCCAGAGTTTTTCCCCCCCTCTTCAAGATAGATTATGCCCATGGACTTCATCTTTTCAAACACAGTCTTCCACAGGCCGGAGCGGACTATCTGCGATTCAAAGTTTAGGCAGTCATATGATGCTCCAAGCCTCCAGCATGTCTTTAGCTGCTCTTCTAGCACCCTCTTTGTTATCTGGTCACCAAGTTTTGCAATATCTGACCTTCCCTCTTCAAGTTCCTTTAACACTAGGACCCGCTTCTCTGCAAGGGACGGCTCCTTGTCGTATCTTTCTGTGACAGAGACATAGACAACATCACCACAATAGTGGTCGAACTTTTGTCCCTGCGGAGGCTCGATTGAAAACCCCCCGAACCTAAATCCCACAATTATATCTGCAACCTGCAGCCCCGAGTCATCGACATAGTTGAGCACCTTGACATCGTAACATGCCTTGTGTAGTATTCTTGCCACGGTATCTCCGATGATTATATTTCTCACATGGCCTATGTGCAGAGCCTTGTTTGGATTGACGCTTGTGTGCTCCACTACAACCCTAGAGTTTTTTCCCAGGTCAATCTGGCCATAGTTTTTTTCTGCAGAAAGATGCATGATGTTTCTTATCAGCACATGATAGTTTGCAACAAAGTTTAGATATCCAGATGGATGAACGCGTACTTCAGATACGAGTTCTTTTTTGCATTCCTGATATTTTTTTGCGATGGATTCTGATATATCAGACGGCCTCTTCTTGAGGTGCTTTGAGAGCAAGAATCCAATGTTGCAGCTGATGTCCCCAAATTCCGGCTTGGAGGCCTCGGAGAGATCAAATGTCACGGCAGGATAGCCAAGCTCTCCTGATATTTTTTGGACGTTGGCCCGAATTTCATCAAAAAGCATTCGTAGTGTCATGATATTATCATCACCTTGCAATCTTTAGCTCGATTTTTTCAAGGGCTTCTATCACTCCGTCACCCTGGTGGCCCTGGACTACAATTGTTGCGTGTGACTTGACATCTTCGGTTGCATTTCCCAGCGCTACACTTACTTTGGCAAGATCAAAGAGTGGTACATCGGTTTGGCTGTCGCCTATTGCAATGACGTCCTGCTTTGATGCAGAGAACATCTTCATCACCTCAAGAAAGCCATTTGCCTTGTTGACACCCTTTGAGTTTATGTGATAAGCATACATACTGTCAGACAGTTGTACATCAAAGTTATTTTCAGCAAGAATTTTTTTCCCAAGAGAAATGTCAAAATTTCTTTCAAGTACAACTTCGGTTATTCGTGTAAAGACTGGCTTTTCAACTGCATCTGCAATTACGGTCTTGAGAAACTCAAATGCCTTTAGGCACTCTTGCCTGTTTCCAATCAACTTGTGTTCCTCAGGTCCTGACGTGATTATTCCGCCGTTCTCGCCTACCGCTATCCTGGTTGTTCCCCCAAACACCGAGAGCACATAGGCCTCAATAGACGATCTGCCCGTAACATAGACTACCTTGTGCCCAAGCTTTACCAAGTAGCGAAGTGCCGCAAGTGCATCAAGATCAACCCTTCCGCCCTTGTTGTCAGTGATTGTACCGTCAATGTCTACTGCAAATATCTTGGGCTTCATCTAAAAGACGTATGATACAGCACATAATAATCCATACCACACATAGTTTTGGGCCAAAATTCCAACAATGTCAGACTGTCTGCAAATGGTTTGTTTTGTCCATGTCTGTTGGTTTGTAGAAAGTATGTTTCATAATAGATATCAAGATGCTAAAATATCCAACATTTCCTAGTATCACATGACCAGAAAAGGGGCAGTTGCAGAAATTTTCAGCAAGGCATTGTACCATGACAATCCTGACAGATATTTTATTGGCTATCTTGATTTTGACATAATCAAACAAACCACGTTGACAGAATTTCTCAAAATCTCCGAGAATTTTCAGGCAATACCTGCAACAAGGATCATATACATAAAGAAGGAAGACAAGGTCTTGTACTCCAAGTCAGACAACAAAAAAGATCAGTGATTAGATCAAGACACTGATCGTTGGGTTATAATAGACAGGAGATGTCACCTTTCAATTGTGCTAATAGATTTTTTAAAGCCCATACTTGAGAATCCTATATTTGTAAAGTATGGTCTGAT
Organism: Nitrosopumilaceae archaeon; assembly: GCA_030038445.1. Taxonomy (GTDB): domain Archaea; phylum Thermoproteota; class Nitrososphaeria; order Nitrososphaerales; family Nitrosopumilaceae; genus Nitrosotalea. The sequence goes on along the minus strand of JASHOW010000020.1, from coordinate 8,408 downwards.
TGGTCTTTTTCTAAACTGTGTTTTTGCGTCTGTCGTACCGTTTCCAATCGTAATAACATCAACTGCTCTTCTCCTAGATGGTCAGAACCCCGCAATGGTGTTTATCGTCATGGCCATAGGATCTATAGGTGGTGGAGTCTTGACCTATTTCATAGGATACGACGGAAAAAAGATGTACAAGATACTGCGAAAGACACACAATGAGGAACAGTACAAGAAGAGCTTTGAGCAGATAAACAAGCATGGTTGGATCATAATCTTTGCCCTAAGCTTGGTGCCCATACTGACAGAGATTGTCACCATAGTTGCAGGCGTAAAAAGATACAATTTCAAAAAGTTTGCCATCTCAATGAGCATAGCAAGGACGACAAGCGCATTTGCCTCGGTTTATTTTGGAAGCATGTTTGCGCATTATTTTAGCTCTTTTAAGGTCTGAGCGTTGACAGATAATCAAATAAGATTTTATTCGGTGTGAGGTCGACCAAGTCAAATGGGAATTCCAGAGAAGATCCAAGCCATAAAGGACGAGATGGCCAAGACCCAGATAAACAAGGCCACAGAGCACCACATAGGCTTGCTAAAAGCAAAGCTTGCCAAGCTCAAAAGAGAACAGGAAGAGGTCAAGTCAAAGGGTTCTGGAAGTTCAATTGGTTTTGATGTAAAAAGAAGTGGGGACGCAACTGTTGTTTTTATTGGGTTGCCAAGTGTAGGCAAGTCCACTTTGCTTAACAGGCTTACCGGCGCCAAGTCTGCCATTGGGGCATTCCAGTTTACAACCACTACGGTGGTGCCTGGCATGATGGAGCACCGCGGTGCCAAGATTCAGGTACTTGATCTGCCTGGAATAATCAAGGGGGCATCAACTGGAAAAGGACTGGGAAAGAGAGTTCTTGCAGTTGCAAAGAGCGCAGACTTGGTTCTTATCATACTTGATGTCTTTCAACCATATCACGAAGATGTGATAAGAACAGAGCTTGGCAATATTGGCATAAGACTTGATCAAAAACCGCCCAACATAGTAATAGAGAAAACTGGAGATGGTGGACTGGCAGTAAGCCAGCAGGTCCCACTAACAAAGATGGCGGTAAATCTTCTCAAGGATATCTTAAGGGTCTACGGAATCAATAATGCGCGTGTCTTGATAAGAGAAGACATTGATTCTGAACAGCTTGTTGACTATGTATCAGGTAACAAGTTTTACGTCGAATCACTTACGGTGATGAACAAGATTGATCTAGTAAACCAAGGATTTCTCAATGAGCTGCAAGCAAAAATAAAATCAAAGATTATACCCATATCGGCAGATGCAGACATTAACATAAACGCACTCAAAAATGCAATTTATGAAAAACTAGACTTTATTCAAATTTACATGAGACCAAAAGGTGGTGAGACGGACTACAAGGAACCTCTTATCACCAGGCGCAACTCTACTGTCTTGGACATATGCAACAAGTTGCATCGAGACTTGAAAAAAGATTTCAGATATGCCTTGGTATGGGGCAAAAGTGTCAAGTTTGGAGGGCAGAGGGTTGGCTTGGGTCACACACTAGAAGACGAAGATGTGCTTACCATAGTGAAAAACAAATAGTAACGACTATTTCTATGCACAGTTCTTCTTATTTGTGCAGAAAGAGACTGAAAACAGATGGTGCAAGAGATGTCTATCAAAGACAAAACAAGAGATTGTTTTCATGCCAGAAGTGCCAACATACAAAAGAAGGAGACAGTACAAATGCACACAGTGTGGCCAGACATCATGGCTACAGGCAAGACGCCCATCTGCCGAATCAGTTTACTAAAAATGCGATCAATTTTTTAGAATTTTATGAAAAATTTGTTGATATAATATCAATCATTTAGTGTAATTTTCTTAAGTGTAACGATAGAAAAACAAGTAAAATGTAAAACTTGACAATGGTAACCAAAAAACGCGTTAGAAAAGCTAAAAGATCATCTTCAAAGAGAAGAACAGCTCCAAAAAGAAGATCCACAGCTAGAAGAACGGCTGGTAAAAAATCTGCAAAGCGCAGAAGATAAAATCAAAAAATTATCGCTTGTTAACAGGCGATAATTTTAATATTTTAGCTGACTGACACATAAAGCCTGACTGTCTTGACAAAGTCATTAACAGATTCAGGCCAAAGAATTTCTTTAATTTTGTAATTTACAGAAAAATATTTGTTGCTACGCAATGTTGCTTTGATTTATTTTTTAATTGTCTAAAAAATAATTTAGTATAGAAAGCTTAGTAATTTTATTTGTTGTTCTGTAGTGAGCAAATTCTTTGAGGCCATTATCTCAAGAAGTTGGGTGATCAATTGTTTTTGTTGTTCTGAGAATCCCGGTTGTCCTGGCGGGCCTGGAGGACCTGGTGGGCCTCTTGGACCTGCCTCTCCCATTGGACCCTGGGGACCCTGAGGACCCTTGTCACCTGGAGGTCCTTGTGGACCTGTGAGTCCCTTGTCGCCCTGAGGGCCTTGGACTCCCTGTGGGCCCTTGTCACCTGCTTGTCCTTGTGGACCCAGAGGTCCCTTGTCGCCCTGAGAGCCTTGAATGCCTTGTGGACCTGGTGGGCCTTGTGGACCTGGTGGGCCTCTTGGACCCTGCTCTCCAGGAGGACCTGGCAGACCTCTTGGACCCTTTTCACCTTGCGGTCCAGGAATTCCTGTCAAGCCCTTTTCGCCCGCTGGACCCTGGGGACCCTGAGGACCCTTGTCACCTGGAGGTCCTTGTGGACCTGTGAGTCCCTTGTCGCCCTGAGGGCCTTGTGGTCCCACCGGACCTTTATCGCCTGGTGGACCTGGCATGCCCTTTGGTCCTTTTTCTCCTGGAGGACCTAGAATGCCTTTATCTCCAGATGGACCTGGCGGTCCAGTAGGACCTTTATCGCCTAGAGGACCGGACTCTCCTGTTAATCCTTTCTCTCCCTTGTCACCTTTGTCTCCCTTGTCACCTTTGTCTCCCGCTTCACCCTTGTCGCCTCTTGGACCTTTGTCTCCCGATGGACCTTTGTCTCCGGTTATTCCCTTGTCGCCAAGTGGTCCCTTGTCGCCCCTGTCTCCCTTGTCACCTGGAGGTCCTTGTGGGCCCTTGTCACCTGGAGGTCCTTGTGGACCGGGCGGACCTTTGTCTCCTTGTGAACCTGAGATTCCAGAAGGACCTTGTACTCCCTGTGGGCCAGGAGGTCCAGGTGGACCTTGAACCCCTTGTGGTCCCTGATTGCCGCGCGGCCCAGAGATACCAGTTTGCGAATAATAATCAACAGGCGGTTTGTAACCCCTTGGAGGCAGTTCTTCTTTTTGCCCGCCAGAAAGAGAACCAGATGGAAGTTGCGGTACATCAACTTGAAATGCGCTGTTAATAGATGAAAACTGATCAAGAACGACAATCCAGACAGATCCTCTTGCAAATACAGCGTCAGGAAGAGGATTTCGGGAAGAGCCAAGAACCTGAGAAAATTTCTTGTCCTTGACCCTTAGGTGAAAGTTATCTTTCCAGAGTACAGGAAAAGTCCTATGTTTTATGTCATCTTTGGAAGGAGGATAGTCACAGATGGAGATTTGTACCTCAAAGACACCCGATGAGAGACTAAATGGCGACTCGCCAGTTATTTCAATTGTCCTTTCTCTGGCTGACATATCCTAGGTGTAATACCTGAGTATTTTTGTATTTATCAGGCGTTATAAAGCCACTTTGCCAACAAAATTTACTTGTTGGATTACGCCGGAATGGTATTTATCTACGGAAAATCCATATTTTACCAGCCGTGAAAAAATTATTCAAGGGTAACTCGGAGCCATCTGAAGACAAAGGCGCAGAGCCAGAGATGTCTGTAGATGTATCCAATAAATCAAGCATTACAGATCCTAACTATACCAGAGACAAGATGTTCAAGAAGGGAGTTTCCTTTATGGCAGATGATAGAATGGATGATGCCGTCCAATCTTTTGAAAAGGCATTACAGATTGACCCTGGACATGTAGATTCTCTCCTAAAACTTGGATATGCGAGATTTCATATGGGAGACTTTGCTGGCGCCACGGAATCGTTTAACAAGGTTCACGAAATCGATGTTACAAATTCAGATGCATGGAACCTGCAAAGTCTTATCTATTATAAACAAAAAAATTATGATAAAGCCCTGTCATGTGTGGAAAAGGCAATTGAGACCAATCCAACAGATGGCATGTTCTGGTATAACAAGGCTTGTTATCATTCTCTTCTCAATCACATACCTGAATCGATTGAATCTTTGAAGCGTTCAATTGAGATTGATGTCAAGAATGCAAAGAAGGCAGTAAGAGACAAAGACTTTGAAAATGTCAAGGCAGATGAGGGTTACAGAAGAATTGTTGAAGTCGTAGTATTAGAATCAGTAAGACAAGGATATCATAAGGTTGGTCAGATAGTTTGGACAACCATGCTGGGCAAAGCAGAGGTGGAAGACGCGGCAAGAAAGCTTTTAGAAAAAGGCCTGTTGATAAAAGTCGAAGTAAATGTAGGTTTATCAAAAGTAGATGAATACGAGATTGCACCAGAACTAGCTGCTAAGATAGGTGTTGAAAAGAAGGGGTTGTTTGGGACAACAAAGAAGACCAATCCTTTATTGGTTCAGCACCTAAAAGCAATTAGTGAAGCAGTACAAGCTGTCAAGAATGCAATAGAGAAGGGTGATGTCGAAGATGTCATTGCAAAGATGAATGTGTTCATAGACCCCAGTAAGAGTGGAGCACAGATGATAGAACATTTTTTTGACGAGCATCGAGACATTAGGTTATTCAAAGCCAGGTTACTTGACAAGGGATATGATTACCTACAAGCAAACAAGCGAAAGATGTTAGAGATGTTTGATCACATTGAAAGCCAGGTAACACAGAGATTACGAAGTGAGACCGCGCAAAACACCTAAAGGAAAGTTATTCTGCTGAAAGATCCCAGTAGTTTGCGTCTTTTTGTTTCTCAATTGGCTTTTCAAGCGACTTCCATTCTTTGAACGAGCGAACATAGAGTTTTACATTTGGAATCCCGATTGACTTGAGTGCATAATATCCTAGCCCGGAGAGCGTGCCCACACTACCACAGTATGTGATCACTTCAGAGTCTGAAGATATGTTTCTGTTTTGCATGAATCTTCTTAGCTCATCTTTTGATCGAAGTATGTTTTGAGAGGAGGCAAGCATTCTATATGGAATGTTAATTGCTCCAGGGATGTGGTTCTCAAGAAAGTTGAGTCTTTCCCTGTTGTCTATCAATACGGCCCCTTTCTCCTTGGCAGGCATGAGATAGTCATAGGTTGCAAGAATCTGCGGCTGTAGTTTTATGGAATGTGTCTTCTTGCTAAAAGATGGTGACTCGGTGTTTGTTTCAAGCCCGAGTTTCTTCCATGTGCCATATGTTATATCCAACAACGAGACTTCCTCATGGCCAATATACTGAAGTGTCCACGCAACACGTGATGCAAGAGCACCAAATGTATCATCATACACAACAACAGGTGTCTCATCATCTATGCCAAAGGACTGGGTATATTGAAGGACTTTTTCTGGACTGTCATCTGCAAGAAGGCTAGACAGCGGAAAATTTGCGGCACCAGAGATGTGCCCTTGTTTATAGTCCTCCTCTTTTCTTATGTCAAGTACTCTTACACTCTTGTCTCGAATCTCTGATCGTAGTGTATCTGCATCAACTGTAATTCTGGCAGTCTTTTCTTTGCTCAAGCAGCACATTCGCCCTTTCCAGTTCTAGTATGATAGCTTGCATCGTTTCCGTAATCGATGTAAAAGTCCTCATCTTGTTGGATTGTTGGCGGCATGACAACTGGTTTGAGCAGCTCTTTGATATCATTAATTGATTTTATCTTGTTTCCATTTCCTTCTATAACTTGATGGATCCAAGAATTCAATGTCTCGCCTGCCCTTTTCTCCGACTTGAAGATCTCAATTATTTTCAGAATTGCTGGAATGACTCTTTTTGCAGGAACCTTTGTAGTTGTAATTCCTAACATCGATTGTTCATCTGCCCTTCCACCAAGTTGCATGGTGTATAATGGATACATGTCTTTTCCCAGCCTTCCGCCTCCACCATAAAATCCTATTGTGGCGATTTCATGTTGGCCGCATGAGTTTGGACAGCCGCTTATCTTTATTGTTGAATCCCTCAGGTCATCATCCTCATCAAGTTTCATCTCAAGGAACTTTCTTTGAACTTCTTTTGCAAGTCTGTGAGAATTTGTCAGTGCCAAGTTGCACGATGTTGTTCCAGAACACCCCACAACTGATGCCATTGTCAGTGCACCTGGATTTGCAAGGCCTACATTTAACAATCTAGCATAAAGTTGTGGGAGATCTTCATTTCTTACCCATCTAAAGACAATATCCTGAACAAATCCGTTTCTGATTGTACCTTCTGCAGAAAACTCCCTTGCCAGATCAGCAACAGAACGTAGCTGGCTTGCAGTAACATCTCCTGACTCTAGTGTGAGAAATGCAGCACTGTATCCCTGTTGTTTTTGTTTCATAGTATTGGTTTTGAGCCATCTAGCGAGCCCTGGTGGGGAAGAAGGCATTTCAGAGATGACTGAGACTTTGCGCAGTACTTGCGGAGACTTGTCAAGATCAAGTTTTATCACTACTGATTGTGTTAGCTTTACCATGGTCCTTTCTTTGAGTATAATGTTTTGGAACTTTTCCCATCCCATTTCATTGACAAGATATCGCATTCTGTTTCGTGCCATATTGTCACGATTTCCCATCCTGTCATAGACCCTTATCACTGCAATTATTGTATATAGCAGATCTTCTTCTGGAGTGAACTCCTCAAGTTGGTGTCCAACAAACGACTGAGCCCCAAGTCCTCCGCCCAAGAAAATCTTGAATCCATTTTGCATCTTTCCGTTAATTTCCACTCTCTTCGGTATGATTCCTACATCAACTATCCTTGCCATGCCATGCTTTTCACAGCATGTATAATTGATCTTGAATTTTCTTGGAAGAGACTGATTCATGGAATTTCTTAGTAAAAACTTGGCAGTAGACAAGGCGTATGGAGTGGGATCAAATATTTCATCAGGGCATATGCCTGCAAGCGGACTGCACATCACGTTTCTTACCGAGTTTCCGCATGCCTCTCTTGATGTCAGTCCAGACTCTGCCAGTCCCCTCATTACCTCTGAGACATCCTCTAGTGCAACCCAGTGAAGTTGAAAGTTTTGTCTTGTAGAGACGTGTGCATTACCAATTGAAAACGATTCGCTTAGCTCGGCAATCTTTTCCAGTTGTTCTGGATATACTTCCCCAGCTGGAATCTTGATGCGAATCATGCTGTAATCATCAGTCATTCTGCTGCCATATGCGCCATGCTGTAGTCTGAACCTTCGCAGATCATCTCGGCTTATCTTGCCCTGTCTGAACATCTTTACCATTTCTGCAAATTTTTCAGCCTCCTCTAGTCGTCCCCACTGTATCTTGGGTTTTGGAAGGTTATCAGGCCTTGACTGTGAAAGGTTTGTCTTGCTCAATTATTGGTAGCTACTCTGCAGAGTGCATATAAATTTTAAAGTAGACGCCATATACGCATGAAATGAAAGATATTGTGGCAAGATTTTCCATGTGATTTTACACACGAATCAACCACGTTTGAGAAAAGAGATGCTTACAATACCAGAAAAGAGTTAAATGAAGACCGGCAAGAAAAAATTGCGTGCCAGACAATATCAAGGTTGTAGTAGCTGGACTTGGTAATGTAGCATCAACTCTGGTAAAGGGATTAGAGTTTTACAAAAATTCAACCGAAGGACTTTGGCACCCAAAGGTTTCAGGCATGACATTAAATGACATGACAATAGTAGCAGCATTTGATATAGATCCTGCTAAGATTGGAAAGAAAATTGGACAGACGGTTCCAGGTTGCAAGTCAGACATTGCCGATGTTGTGATTCAGCCCGGGATAATGTCAGATACGGTGCCCACCCATATCAATCAGAATGGGCAGGCAAGATCTGTAAGCTATGAAGAGTTTGTCAAATCACTCAAGTCTGTCAAGCCAGATTTTCTTGTCAATGTAATTTCTTCAGGTTTGGACAAGACGTCGGAAAAATATGCCCAAGCGGCATTGGATGCCGGATGCTCTTTTTTTAATGCTACCTCTGCCAAGACCATAACTGAGAATACAAGAAAGTTGTTCGAGGCAAAGGGCTTGATTATTCTAGGCGATGATTTGATGAGCCAGTTTGGCGGAACTGCCTTTCATCGTGGAATGATAGACTTTATGACAAGTCGAGGTATCACCGTTCAGAAGGCATATCAGCTTGATGTTGGTGGAAACCAAGATACCATGAATACCATGGCTGAGGAAACAAGGGAGAGAAAACGCAACATCAAGACAGAATCTATTGCAATAGAATCCCC
>JASHOW010000019.1 GCA_030038445.1 Nitrosopumilaceae archaeon | reverse complement strand
TTTACAATGTCCTCATTTTTTGGCTTGATTCTGTATGAGTGAACAAAATAAACCCAAGAACCTTCTTTTACTCCCTCTAAAAGCACGCTTGGCTTTTTGACTTGAAGGTCATTCCATCCCATGTGAGGTATTTTGAATTTGTTTGGCAGTATCACAACCTCGCCCTCTAGTACTCCCAGCCCATTGAGTTTACCTTCTTCGCTCTTCTCAAAGAACATCTCCATTCCAAGACAGATACCAAGAACCGGAACATGGTTTTTGGCCAGATCCTGAAATGCAACCTTGGATGTGCTAAGACTTTTGATTGCTGGATCAAAGTTTCCTACGCCAGGTAAGAGAAGTCCCGAATAGCCGTTAATTTTGTCAAGATCGGTTATGACGTTAACTTGCGCACCATTTTTTTCAAGCGAAGATTTCAGACTGAATATGTTACCTGCCCCATAGTCAAAGATTGCTACTTTAACCATTCACATGACACCTTTTGTACTGGGAGTTCCCTTTTGCTTTTTGTCTTGGCTTGCTGCATTTCTCAACGCCACTGCCAGTGCCTTGATGGCAGACTCTATTTTGTGGTGATCGTTTTCGCCATATTTGACCGACACATGTATACAGATGTTCAGGCTTTGGGCTAGCGATCTGAAAAAGTGTTCTAGATCTTCTTTTGAGATTTTTTCTATCTGATTTCTGACTATAGCTAATTCTATCTTGTGATACTGTCTTCTTACAAGGTCAAGAGACACTTCTGCAAGTGCCTCATCCATAGGTATTGATGCATGACCAAATCGTGTTATTTCAGATCTGTCTCCGAGTGCTTTGTCTATGACATTTCCTAGTGCAATTGCAGTATCTTCAACCAAGTGGTGATCTATTCCGTCTTTTGAAATCGCGTTGAGTTTGAGATCAAACATTGCGTGCTTTGCAAAAGAGATAACAAGATGATCAAGAAACGGCAAGCTGGTCTTTGCAGAGATCTTGCCGTTGCCATCCAAGTTAATCGATATTGATACTTCGGTCTCCTTGGTTTTTCTAACAATATTTGCTATCCTAGATTTCATGAAATCCCCCAGTAGAGAAATGGCTTATGCCCTAACTAGATTTAATGCCTTCGGAAGAAGACTGATTGATTCCAGTACCATATCAGCCCCCTTTTGTTCAAAGAAAGCCTTCTTGGCATGGCTGTCTTTGCTGGTGCCATATATACCACAAAACAAAGTTGGACCTGCATGCTTGTCCGCCTTGCATGCCATGATAAGGTCTTCCATAGAGTCTCCCACAAATACAGAACAGGAAGCCTTCATTCCCTTAATTGATGACACAAGTGATTGCGGGTTTGGTTTTGCCATCTCGCGAGGTTCATCCTCGAGAAATCTTGAACTTTGTAGGTCAAACTCGTCAAGTAGTTGCCTAAGAGAGTGTTTTGCTGATATCATCCCCCTTCCTGTAACAATGGCTATTTTTTTGCCAAATCTTTGGTGAAGCTTGTCTAATAGACTTTTTGTTACAAGTACGATGTCATTTTCAATCAGTCCCTTTTCACTGAAAAATTTTGGAGCTCGTTTGTAAAGTTTGCTGTAAAGATCTGCTCCATAGAATAGCTCATCAAAGATGGATGAAAGTGTACTTTCAAATCTCTTTGATGGATAGGCAAGTTTCTTTTTGATATCAGTTAGATCTATTTTTATTGAATCTAGATATTTTTCTACCGAGTTTATTCCCGTAGAATCTGCATTTTTAGTGGTTTGAACAACAAGATCAGAAAAATCTCTGCCTATTTTTTTTGATGCTACAGCTACAAGTATTAGTGCATATGTGACATCAACTTCGTCATTAAACCCACCAGTTTTTTTAAATGCGTCTATCATCTCGGTTGTAACCAATGGGGATTTTATCATGGCGATTTTAGCTGTGACAAACTCTACTGTTTTTTTTATCGCCAAGTCATATGAGTTGGAGACGTCTATTAACACACCGTCGCAGTCAAAAATTATGGCATCTAGTTTTTTTATCTTGTCTTTTTTTTGGGCATCAATGTATATGCCCTCTTCCATTTTTTCGAGGGTCAATTTAACAAATCACGTATTGCGGTGAGAAATCTTGAATTCATTTCTTGAGTTCCAACAGTAACCCTCAGGCATCCATCATATGTGCCTACTCTACCCAATCTCTTTATCACAATACCTTGCTCTATGAGTGCCTTGTGAATTCTCTGACTTGCGCCACCTGCTGCAAACAAGACAAAGTTTGCCTTAGAGTCAAAGACCTTGAAAACTTTCATCTCTTGGAGCTTTGCAATTATGCGGGCACGCTCCTTTTTGACAAAATCTGCCACGTCTGTAAAGTATTTTGATTTTTTCAGGGCTAGAGTTCCTGCCTCTATTGCTACAGTATTGAGTGGGTATGGATACTGGATAACTCTGGAAAACGCATCTACAATTTTCTTGTTGGCTACAAAATATCCTATTCTCAATCCCGCAAGCCCAAATGACTTGGAAAGCGTTCTTAATACAATGAGATTGCTCATCTTCTTTGTTGCATCAATAATGGTATAGTCTGCAAACTCGACATATGCCTCATCAATAATTACAAGGCCATTAAATGACTGGATTAGTTTTTCAAGTTGTTTTCTTTGAAACTGAAATCCCGTGGGGTTGTTTGGTGAGTCAAGATACAGTACGTCTGCCTTCTTGGAACTGGCAAGAAAGTCTTCGACGCGCAGATTCATCTCCCCGTTAAATGGAATCTTTGTTGTCGGTATGGCATACAGCTTGCATCGTTCTTCAAAGAAGCCAAACGTCGGTTCAGATGTCAGAATTCGGGTTTCTTTTGAAGCTAGATTCCCAAGAATTAGATCTATTATTTGATCAGAGCCATTGCCTACACCTATCATTTCCTTTGGCATTTTTACATAGTCAGAAAGTGATGCAGCCAGCTTTTCCGTTCCACCAAGTGGATATTCCCTAACATCAGTCTTTTCTTTGGTTTGGTTTATCAGATCCTGAAAGAAAGAAATGTCTATTGCATAATTTTCATTAGAATCAAGCTTTATTGCATTTGAATATTTGTCAGGTTTTTTGTATCCGCTAAGCTTAGATAGGTTTTCTATCTTTTTTTCAAACCAGTCTTTTCTCATATCCTACTCCTTACTGCCTCGTAGTGATTTGAAAGCCCTTCTGCGTCGGTGAGGGCCTTCATGTATTTTGAGATCCTCTCAAGTGATGCTTTAGATGATTCTATCGTTGTATGCAGCTTCATGTAATCCAGCACCCCAAGAGATCCTCTTGTCTTTGCAAACCCATGGGTGGGCAATATATGGTTTGAACCCAAGAGATAATCACTTGCAGAAGAGGGTGTATTTCTTCCTACAAGTACAAGCCCGGCTGACTTTATTTTGTCGGCTAGTCTTTGCGAATTTCTAGTCATAACTTCCAAGTGCTCTGGAGCAAGTTTGTTTGCAAGGTCTATCATTTGGGATTCTGTTTTGCAGACGGCAATGAATCCATTATTTGCAAGACTTGTTTTTACTATATCAGACCTTGATATGAGATTGGCTCTTTTTCTGAGTGATTTTAGTACTTGTTCCTTTAGCGATGTAGAGTTTGTTATCAAACAGCACCTTGTATCAGTACTGTGCTCTGCTTGCGAGATCAAGTCCACTGCAACAAGATCAGGATCTGCGGACGAATCAGCGATAACTGCAAGTTCGGTCGGGCCTGCAATCATATCTATTGAGACTACATCACTGAGGAGGTATTTTGCCAGCGTCACAAACATGCCTCCAGGTCCTGCAATCTTGTCTACTTTTGTAATGGATTCTGTGCCATATGCAAGTGCCGCTATTGCCTGTGCTCCACCTATTTTGTAAAACTCATCCACGCCGCAGATATCGGCAGCTACAAGTGTAAGAGGATCAATTACTCCTTTTTGGTTTGGAGGAGATACTGCAACTATTCTTTTGACTCCTGCTATTTTGGCCGGAACAACTGACATTACGACAGTGCTTGGATAGCGCGCTTTACCACCTGGAATATAACATGCAATGCTATCCAAGGGAAGGAATTTTTTTCGTATTTTTACTCCGTCAGTTAACAGCAAAGATCCCTGAAGTTGTTTTTTTATCAGATTCTCAGATCTCGCAAGTCGTTGTTTTGCAAGACGAATTGCTTCTATCTGATCCTTTGAGACTTGCTTGTAGGCATTTTTTATTTCAGCTTGCGTTACCCTGAATGATTTTAGGTTTGTCTTGCTAAATTTTCGCTCATATTCTCTTAGTGCCCTGTCCTTTCTTTTTTGTACGTCTGAGATGATAGAGGCTACCTTTTTTCTTGTTTGTCCGTCAGGCTGGGGCTTTAGTGACTCTAGGATAGAATTTACGTCTTGAACAGATATGATTCTCATCAACTTTCCTCATCACGTTTTATCTCCTCAAGTGCAAGAATCTGTTTTGGCTCGTGCACGACCAAGCCTTGGGCTATCTTTCTTAGTTTCGGTACAAGCTTGTGAAATTCTGATTTTGGAATTACTGTGTTTATGCCATACCAGCCTTTCTCGCTTAGCGGACTTATGGTGGGACGCTTAAGGGACGGCAGTTCCTGAAGCAGTCTACTTAGATTTTCCTGCTTTACGTTTAGGAATATGTGCAGATGCTTCTTGCCCTCAACTGCACCGTGCAACATAGTTACAATGTCATAGATCTTTTCACGCTTGACCTTGTCTTTGAGCGATGCCTTGTTTGCTATCAAAACCGCGGTTGATTCCATCACAGTATCAACTATTTTCAGTTGATTCTGTGTAAGTGTGGTACCTGTCTCTGTTACATCCATGATTGCATCTACGTCCTCTGGCGGTTTTGCTTCTGTCGCCCCAAAGGAGAGAAAGATCTGTACGTTTTTGTTGGAGCCTAATCTTAGCCAGGGAGTTACAATCATGGGTTGTTTTGAGCCATAAAGTTTCTTGTAATTCTTACATTGCGTGATAAATTTGGCTGCAGTCGTAAGGTACTCTGAAGAAATTCTTAGGATCTTCTTTTTCTTTGCATAAGCCGCTATCATCTCGTCAAGTGATTTAAAATTGTAAGAATCTGGTATTGCAATTACGAGTTTTATTCTTCCATACTCCAAGTCCAGAAGAATATCCACGTCAGATTTTGTTTCCGACACCCAGTCTTTGCCAGTTATTCCAACATCATACAGTCCATCGCTTACCAAGTTTGGAATTTCTTGCGGACGGAGCATCTTGACTGAGATCTCTGGGTCATCAAGCATTACACGATAGGTCCTTTCTCTTCGAACTATCCGAGTCCAAGATTTCTCCAATATCTTAAAGGTTGATTCTTCGATGCTGCCTTTTGGTATTGCAAATTTTACTTTGGTCAACGTAGTCCTACCAAGCCTTTTGGATATATATCTAGTCGCTAGAGTTCCTTGAGTATTTCTTTGGCCCGGCTGACTGAGACATTGCCTTCCCTTACCATCCTTGAAACTACCTCATGCATCTTATTTTTTGGCACGCCAGAGCTTATTGCAATGTTTTTTGCATGAAGTTTCATGTGGCCCTTTTGTATCCCCTCTGAGACAAGGGCCCGCATTGCGCTAAAGTTTTGGGCAAGGCCTACCGCGCCAATTATGCACCCAAGCTCTTTTGCTGATTTTACACCAAGAATTTTCATGCATACCTTGATCAGCGGATGTACATTTGATATTCCGCCAACAATTCCTACAGGCATTGGTATTTCGATCTCACCTACTAGATTTCCCTGCTTGTCTTTTTTCCATCTTGTCAAAGATGCATAATTGCCATTTTTTGACGCATATGCATGCGATGTAGCTTCGATTGCTCTGGTATCCTGCCCCGTGGAATTGGCAACGGCAATTATTCCGTTCATTACTCCCTTGTTATGGGTCACCGCTCGGTATGGATCATTTTCTGCAAAATGATATGCATGTATTATATCACTTACAACTTGTCTGCCTCCAATCTCTTCTTTATCAAAGACAGCTGTACCCTTGACAAGTCTTCTTGTAGAGTAATTTGACAAAATTCTAAGAAGAACCCTTCCGCCGGTGATCTCTTCTATCAATGGAGCAATTCCCTCACACATTGTATTGGTTACATTTGCTCCCATTGCGTCCCCTACATCAATTAGTAGTTCGACTATCAGCATGGTACCTAATTTTGTTTTCAGCGTTTTGCATGTAATCTTCTTTGCACCCTTGCCCATCTTGGACAGGGTTTTGCTTTTTGAGTTGGCAAGCTTGAGGAGTTTGCCAGACGCCTTCATCACCTTTGGAGTGGCAGACTTGGCATTTACATCCACTATTTGGATTTGACCTATGCTGTATGACTCGTCAGATTTCATTACAAAACCTCCATGTTTTCTTGCAATCTTTGCCGCCTTGGATGCAGCAGCAATAATTGATGATTCTTCAATTACCATTGGTATGAGGTAGTCCTTTCCATTTATCTTGAAATTAGTTGCTATGCCAAGAGGAAGCGACAGGGTACCAACCACATTTTCCACCATGTGGTCTGCCTCGTCAAACGATATGCCCCCGTTACTTTGTAGAATCTTGATGTCTTCCTTTGAGAGGCGTGCAAAAGATTCAACTATTTTGAATCTCTCGTCCCTATTTTTTTCGTGAAATTTCTTGATGGATGAATCAGCCAATTTATTTTACAATCCTCAAAAGTTTATCGTCATTTTGGTCGGGAAATCCCATGCCATCTGTATTTGACGTAAGAATATACAGATAACCATCTGGCCCTTCCTCGACATCCCTGATTCTGCCTATTCCATCCAATATGATTTTAGGTTCTTGTATAGTGCCATTCTGAACAGGTAGCTGGTAAAGTCCTTGTCCAATCAGCGCAGCAAGAATGAGACTTGGTTTAATGTCAAGCTTGCCGGGCATGTAATAGACAATTCCGGCAGGCCCTATGCTTGGATTGTAACAGGCCAGTGCGTTTTGGTATTGTGCTGATCCGGAACACTCTTGATTTGGCCAGCCATAGTTCTGTCCAGGTTTGATTAGGTTTATCTCATCATTTCTTGTTGGGCCCTCTTCTGTCTCATACAGATTTCCTTTATCGTCCCATGTCAGCCCTTGCGGATTTCTGTGGCCATATGAATAGACAGGCGAATTTGGGAATGGATTGTCTTGTGGTATAGAGCCATCATCGTTTAAACGCAGTATCTTGCCTGCAAGAGACTTGAGATCTTGTGCAGAGCTTTGATTAGTGGCATCGCCAGTACCTATGTAGAGTTTTTTGTCAGGGCCAAATTTTATAACTCCTCCATCGTCAAATTCCGCTCCAGGTATCTTGTCCAGAATTACTTTTTGATCTGTGATTTTGTCGTTAGATTCGGTAATTCTCAATACTTCATTCCATAGACTGCTTCCTTCTTGATATGTGTAATACACGTAGATGAAATGGTTATTCTCAAAATCTGGATGGAGTGTTATCCCAAGCAGTCCCGCATCTGTAATATCAGCCACATGAAGATCTGCAACAGAGTCATTTACAAGCGTGCCATTATCAATTACCCTTATTTTTCCCACTTTTTCTGTGAAAAATATTTTGTTATCACCAAAGCTCATGGCCCAAGGCTTTTGCAGATGTGTTGCAACAATTTGCACTGCGTCCGTGCCGTTGATGCTTGAAGTCGGAGGCGGAATCACAATTGAGTTTGATGGAGATGTGATAATTATTATCGATACAGCTACTGCGGCAGCTATTGCTATGATCCTAGTTCTCTTGTTCATACAAGTTTGAGGCCTTTGAAATCCTATTAATTATTTCTAAAATTAGATAAAGCGTATATATCACCCCGAAACTTCTTTTCACTTAGCGGGGTGGGGAAGCCAGACTGTAGGGCTAGGTCATCCCGGCGGGCTCATAATCAATCCGATGAGAAACCCGCAAGTCAGTAGTTCAAAAGGGACTTCAGTTCCGGAAAATCTACTCCCCGCTATCTTTTTAAAAAATTAGTCCAAAGTGTAAAACCATTTCTTCGAGTTGTCAAATTCAATTTTTGTATTGAGTTTGGATATCCTTTGTAATGGCCTTGTAAGATGTCTGTGTGCAGACGGAATGGGAAGATAGAGTTGCTCTTTTATAGTGCGTGCAATTTTCTCTGATACTTTATTTTTTGAGGTTCTGCCACATTTTGTGCATTTGTATCCTTGTCCTTTTCCCTTTGATTTCATGCGTTTGGTACATTTTGTGCAGAGCGGATTTACTTGTGCTGTGTTTATTGCGAGTTTTATGACATCAATAAATTCAACATTTATGGTCCTGTCATGAGTTTTTGATGCCTTTCTTATTCCACCGCCAATCCTTACCAGATCCCCCTTGATCAAGCTTGATGCCACGCTTGTAAGTCCTGTTGGTTTATAGACTGCACAGTCTGCCTTTTTGTCAGACTTGGATATTGTAAATATTACATGTCCCCCAAACTTGGTTTTGGGTGTTTCATGCACAAGGCCGACCAGATATCCTGAAGAGAAGGGCTTGAGGTCTTCAATATCAAGTTCGTTTTGCAAGTGATCACCTGTTCCTTGGTTTGAGCGAAAAATCATGTATCCAGAAAATTTTTCTGGAGATTTTACAAGAGATGCTCCCCTGACAACAGAGCTAACATCCTCTCCGCGCACTCCAAAAAAGACCGGATCTGGACCGTGAGGAGCTATTAGAACACGGCGCTTTGAATCATCGTAGCTGTTAAATGTTTTTGGAAAAGTAGATTCTTGCATCTTCTTTACACTATCTTTGAGTATAAGCCGCTTCTTGCCAAAATTTGATTTATGTCTGTATGAGATCAGCTCAAAGGTGTGATCATGAAAGTCATAACCAATGGCTCCTATTGCTCCTACCAATCCCTGACCATTTCCCAGATAGAATGTTTCAATCTTGTTTTGTGTTGCAAATTCCTTTGCCTTGTTTCTGTTTACAAGGGTGCACAGGGCCATCTTGCCAAAGTCAGAGAACTCTTTTGGAATGGAGCTGTTTTCATAAAAAACTAGTCCCGGGTTTGCTCCGTCTTGTATGGCCGAATATTTCTTGACAAAATCTATGATGCTTTTCTTTATCAAATTTGGATTTTGGGTTTGAATCTGTAATGCCACTGCCCCGTTGCCCCTAGTTTTCCATGGAATATTTGGGTTGAACCTTATCAGGTATGGATAGTCCAGAAACCTAACTCTTTCCTTTTTTAGATGCTCAACAATCTTGTAGGCAAGAAAAGTGGTACACATCCCCTTTCTAGAATCGGTATCGTCAAAACCAATGTGAAGCGTACTTTGTTTCATTCTATAACTGTCATTGTAAGGGTGGAGCGCACATTTTTGAGTTGCCTTATCTGATTTGAGATGGTCTTCTTCAAAGTTTCACTGTCTGGGGCTTCTATCTTAACTACAAGATCATATGCACCATAAAGAACATACACGTATTTGACGTGTTCAAGGGATTTTACCTGATTGAACAATTCGCTCTCTGCTCCCAGTTCTGCATTGAGCAGCACAAACGCTATTGGCATTAGTTGATTTTGAAGATCTGTGATATTAAGTATTTTCGAATTATGAAGCATTTAGTACAATAACAAGACTGTTCTCATTTTTTAGATGCTACCAACAGAACCATTTAAATTAAAAAAGTAATCTCGGATAGGGATTGATAGTAATAGATGAAGAGGCGATCTTTGATGAAATCCGGAGAAAAGAGCCCGTATCGGTAGCCTTGAATGGCCCTGATGGAATTCTACCGAAGATACAGGATACTGCATCTAGGATAATGGAGAAATTTGGAATTCCAGCATACGTACTTGCCGATAGTTGTTTTGGGACATGCGATATGAATACAAATGGGGCCAAAGTGTTAGGAGCAGAGATCCTTTTTCACATTGGACACACCATAAACTCTACAAGTTTTGGTGATAACATAGTTCTTGTCGATGCGTTTGACAACATTTCATTTGAGAATATTGCAAAAAAATGCATTGAACAATTTATGGGAAAAACAGTATCGCTTGTAACAGATAGCCAGCATCTACATGAGGTTGACAAGGTAAAGAACATACTAGAACATGGAGGAATCACAGTCAAGATAGGAAAGGGAAAGGGTCAGCTAAACGACGGACAGGTCTTTGGCTGTGAATTTTATCCGGTGATGGAGACAAGAGATACTGTTGATGTCAACATATTTCTTGGTCAGAGTAACTTTCATGCAGCCGGAATTGCCTTGTCAACAAACAAGCCAACATATGTTCTTGATCCATACTTTAACGAGGTTAGAGATGTAACTGAATTTGCCCAGACACTTCAAAAAAAATCAATACTTGCAGTTTACAAGGCAGCCGAGGCAGAATCATTTGGAATCATAGTAGGCCTAAAGGAAGGACAGTTTTCAAAAACAACCGCTCTCAAATTTAAAAAAGAACTGGAAAGCCTTGGTAAAAAGGTCCAGCTCTTTGCTTTGACAGACATAACCGATGACAAGCTTAGAAACTTGAAAGATGTTGATGCCTTCATACAGGTAGCTTGTCCAAGAATCTCAACTGATAATCATTTCCACAAGCCTGTATTGTCTACCCCACAGGCCAACGCGCTTGTCAAGATATTAAAAAAGGAAAATGTGGACAATATTTTCCAAATTTCACATTGGTTGTAATTTGCACTCAATGGGTTGTTGATACTTACATAAACAATTATAATCATCAAAACCTCAATTCACGTATTGTCCAGTAAACAGGCTCTTCCAGGAGACAAGATTGCAATAATTGAAGAATTTGAGACGGGGCAGAACACATTTGATGATGGGCATATCATAAGGTCACTTGTAGTAGGAACACCTGAATTTGACAAGGCAAATAGGATTGCCAAGATTAATGAAATGAAAAAGCCAGCAGTGCCAAAGCCCGGTAATATCATAGTGGGAAATGTATCTGCGCTAATGAACAACATGTTTGCAATAAATGTGATGTACATAGATGGCAGGCCCACCCATGCTGGTCTTGAAGTCATTTGTCAAGCAAGAGGTGCAAAGAAGAGGATTCTTGTTAGAGTAGGCGATATTGCCACTGCAAAAGTAATAAGTTTGTTAAATGGAGTGATTCATGCAACAATTAGCGAACCAGAACTTGGGGCCTTGTTCACCGTGTGCAATAAATGTGCAGGTAACGTGGTATCTATGGGTAGTAGCGTAAAATGTGTAGACTGCGGATATATTGAAGAGAGAAAGCTTTCATCAAGATTTGGAAACAGCGATTTTATAAAATTCAGCTCCAATTAAAAATATGTTCAAAGTAGCATTTCAAGGAGAGCGCGGAGCCTATAGTGAGGCTGCCGCCATTGCATTTTTCAAGGATCCTATTCAGACAGTTCCATATCCCACATTTCATGAAGCCTTGGAATCTACAGAGGCTGCCAGGTCTGACTATACGGTATTACCTGTTGAAAATTCACTTGAAGGTAGTGTAGGGGAGAGCTATGACCTGTTGTTGACAACCAAGCTTCATGTCACAGGAGAGATTTATCACAGAATAAGGCACTGCCTTATTGGGTTTGATAGCCTAGACAAGATTGATACTGTATATTCTCATCCACAGGCATTGGGACAATGCAGAAGATTCATTCAGGCTCATCATCTCAAAGCAATACCTACATACGATACAGCAGGAAGCGTCAAGATTCTTCTTGAGCTAAAAAAAGACAACATTGTATGCATAGCAAGCAGAAGGGCTGCTGAAATATACAAAGTTCCCATCATAAAGGAAGGCATAGAGGACAACTCCAACAACTATACCAGATTCTTGGTCCTTTCAAATGCAAAACAAGACAGAACAACAAAAGACAAGACATCTATTATTTTTTCAATAAAACATGTTCCAGGTGCTCTTTATAGCATACTTGAAAAGTTTCATGTAAACAAGATAAATCTTACAAAGATTGAATCTCGTCCTACAAGGGCTACACCATGGGAATACAATTTTTATGTTGATTTTGAGGGAAGTCAGAGCGACAAAAACATACAGGATGCTCTTGAGAAGATTAAGCCTAATACACTTTTTCTAAAGATTCTTGGCTCTTATCCACGAGCCGAAATTGGCTAAAAACCTCGTGGTTTCCTAACTGAAAAGGCTGCACTGATCCCAATTATTAGAATTCCCGGTGAGATTACAATTATGTGAGACGCAAAGATCAGTGGGTTAGGAACAGCCTCCAAGGTTCCGGTAACGTGTAATACCGAACTGCCTGTGTTTGTTATATTGATAAAGTGTTTTCCATCTACAAGGCTTACCCAATCAAAGCTTGTCCTGTTTTGGAAATCGTTGTCTACCTGTAATCCATTAGATGGTGTTTTTAGAATCACATGAAAAGAAGTCCCTGTAACATTGAGTATTTCATGAAAGTGCCTCTGCGCATCAAACTGGAACACGTCGCTTTTACCAATATCAACAGTGTCGTTGACCAGATTGACATTTGATATTATAGACTCTATCAAGAAAAAAGATCCTAGTGCAATTGCTAGTGCTCCTATACTAATTCCTATTACGGTCCTTTTTGTTAGCACTAGTTGGAACTAAAATCAGACCATATTTAAAAGTGAACTAAATGAGAAGCAGAGTTACATAAGTTCTACGTCATGAGGTTGGCTTTCCGCATATCCAGCAGTTGACATTTTAATGAATTCTGCATTTTGTTGCATTTGTAATATGGTGTTTGCGCCGCAATAGCTCAGACCAGAGCGTATACCTCCAGTAAGCTGCTTTACAATGTCAACAACACTACCTTTGTATGGAACCATCGCTTCAACACCCTCTGCAACGTAATCGTTAAGATCCTCACTCATGACTGTTGTACCTGTCTCCTTTGTCTTTCTGCCAAGTGCGGCATAAAAAGAGGCCATTCCCCTATAGATTTTGTATCGCTTGCCATTTTTCATGACATATGAGCCCGGACTTTCGTCAGTTCCCCCAAGTAAGCTTCCTGCCATCACAGTAGATGCTCCTGCTGCCAGTGCCTTTGTTGCATCACCAGAATTTCTAACCCCCCCGTCAGAAATTATCGGAATATCATATTTCTTGCCTACCTGAGCACAATCCACAACGGCAGTAAGTTGTGGTACTCCAGAGCCAGTAATCACACGCGTTATGCAAATTGAGCCAGAGCCCACCCCTACCTTTACTGCGTCAACTCCTGCCTTTATCAGATCTTCAGTTCCTTGTGCAGTTGCTACGTTTCCCGCAATAAGCTCACAGTTTGGAAAAGCTTTCTTGATCAGTCGTACGGTATTGATCGCATTATCACTGTGACCATGAGCAATGTCAACTACTATGACATCCGTGCCTGCATCAAGCAGGGCCTCGGTCCTCTCCATGAAGTCACCTTTGACTCCCACTGCTGCACCTACAAGAGGCCTCCCCTTTTTGTCCTTTGATGCATGCGGATAATTTCCTACATGTATGATATCCTTGCTTGTTATCAAACCCTTTACGTTTCCTTGCTCATCTAAGAGCGGTAATTTTTCTATGCGGTGCCTTCGAATCAGATCTTTTGCTTCCGATATGCCAACTCCTGCCTTTGCAGTGATTACATCACTTGTCATTATCTCCTTTACCTGTTTTTTCTCGTCTACAGACTCTAGCATTGCAATGTCTCTTCTTGTCAATATTCCCACAAGTTTGCCTTGTGGTTCTGTGACAAGCAGACCTGAGACTCCCTTTTCTCTCATGTACTCTATTGCTTCCCTGATAGTCTGGTTTGGACCAATGGTGTAAGGATTTTCAATCAGTATGCTTCCTGATCGCTTGACTTTGAGTACTTCGGTTACCTGTTCGGATATTGTAAGAAACCTATGGATTATCCCGATGCCTCCCTCTCTTGCCATTGCCACTGCCATTGCAGATTCTGTAACTGTATCCATGTTAGCGCTGATAATTGGAATGTTAAGCGAGATATTGCGTGAGAGTTTTGTTTGTAAATTAGTTTGAGATCTGGTTACTATGCTGGAACGTTTGGGAACAAGAAGCACGTCGTCAAAAGTTAGTCCTTCCCTTATATCCAATGAAACCTTCTTGATTAGATTTAAAATCTGTTATAAGCCTTTCTTGAAGCTTTCAAGTTTTTGTGCAATTTGTATTGCATCAAGAGTAGCTTTAACATTATGTGTTCTGATGACATCTGCACCGTTTAAGACTGCGATGGTTTCTGCTGCAAGCGATCCTGCAAGTCTCTTGTCAGGATCTTTTTGATTCAAGATTTGTCCTATGAAAGATTTTCTTGAGACAGAGATCAGCAGGGAATGCCCAAGTTTTAGTGATTTGAGATTTTGTATTACTGTAATATCCCTTTCAAGCCAGTCAGAATTTATTTTGGTAGAGAAAATTCCTTGTTTCTTTTTTCTGAAAAATCCTATTGCTGGGTCAACTACAATTTTGTCCTTTGATATGCCATATTTTTTTGCAGTCAATATGCTTTGCCGCAGTAGGTTTCTTGTCTGTATAACATGATTTCCAGACACTGGTCTTTTGCTAAAGGCACATACAACTACTGATGGGCTGTATTCTTCCAGTATCTGGGCCATGCTAGCGTCATGCTGCAACCCCGTAACGTCATTTAGGATATCAACTCCAAGCTCAAAGGCAGCTTTTGCTACACTTGCTCTGCACGTATCAACAGAGACTGGTAGTTTAGAGACCTTTAGGATCGTATTGATTGCCTGCGTAACCCTGTCGGTTTCAGTCTTTTCCGGAACAAGCGTCTTCAGATATGGTGCAGTGGACATTCCCCCAACATCAATAAGATCTGCGCCATCCTCTTCCATCTGCTTTACAATCTTGGCAATCTCTCCTTGTTCTGTATAGACAGACTTTTTGTAAAATGACTCTGGGCTGGTATTGACTATGCCCATTATCCTTACTGGGTTTTTACCCCCTACGGATACAGGGCCTAGCTTGCTCATATGGTTTAATGATTGGTCAATGGACATTTAGACTTATGATATTGCAGGGATGGCCTGACAGATACGACGAGATCTTACGCCAGTTTGGTTTTAGCAAAAAGGATGATCTTCATGCGGCAAGATTTCTAAACTCACTTCTTGGAGAAAAAGTTTCACTGGACAAGATAGAGCGCAAGATAAGAGGTAAGATAGTCTTTGTCATAGGTGCAGGACCATCCCTTTGTGCGTCCATATCGGCAATCAAAAAGTTCAAGGGTGTGACAAAGATTGTGGCAGACGGTGCTGCCAAGGCCCTAATTGAGAATGGTATTTGGCCAGATATTATAGTAACTGACCTTGATGGAAACTTGGAATATCTAAAGAAAGCCTCAAAGGCAAATGCCATAATGGTGGTTCATTCCCATGGGGACAACATTGGCGTGCTTCCTGTTGCCTTGTTGTTTAGAAACTGTATTGGCACAACAGAGGGAAGACCCTTTGATAAGATAAGAAACTTTGGTGGATTCACAGATGGTGACAGGTGCGTCTTTCTTGCTAGATATTTTGG
>JASHOW010000018.1 GCA_030038445.1 Nitrosopumilaceae archaeon | reverse complement strand
GAAATAAATGGTCTAACACGATTTTTTTATATATGTACTGGATAGTAATATGGAATTAATGACTGACATACTAGAAAAAATTGCAAATTTGGAATCAAGAGTAGGTATGTTGGAAAAGATATGCAGTAATTTAAAGCCCAGTAATCCATTTGAACATAATCCTAGCGGTAATAATACAGACGCAGAAATCAATTTACCATCAGATATGATCGACAAAATATCCAATCTTGATGAGCAAAAAAAACTTCCTGTTTTATGGTATTACAGTACGAAGCCTGTCATGTCAGTTAAAGAATTCATGGAAATTGCGACAAAGAAGGGTTTTACTTTGAACCATAGCTGGTTACCTAGTTCAGGAGGAGCGTTTTCAGTAACATTTGTTAAAAAGATGGGTTTATTTCATCAGGTAAAAATCAAGGGCAAAGGAAATGAAAAATACTGGAAATTGACAGATGTCGGAAAATTCAAAATAACTAAGATGATAAATGAGTTAAAAAAATAAAGAAAGGAGTTTTGTAGCTACTCCGGTAGCTTACTGCCCATTTTGTGTAAAATTTCTTTGACGAAACCGCAAATCCAAATCCTCTGAGGCACAAGAAACCCCTCGGTCCACTTTAAGATAAATCCTTATTTAACAGCAATTTTTCTCTATCAAACTTTTGAATTCATTTAGTACGATTTGTACTGGAACTTGTAAGATTCGTACTTATCCGCCATCTGCTATTATAAGTATCTTAACTTCGTTTCTTTTTCGTATTTTCTTATTTGTTCCATTATTATGTGGTATTTCATCCAATGATTTCCTTCTTTACCTGATTTTTGTTCTAGAAAATCTTTCAAGTATGTCATATTTTCGATTATGATTTTTCTGACTAATTTTGATTGTGGATGGGCCAAGGGTGGGTTGTTTAGCTAAATTAGTTTAATATCCTCACCTAAAAGTCAAATCTGATGGTTTTTGAACAAACAGTAGATCAGATTAGAATATCTCGTAAGTGGAAAGTTTTGGTAAGTGATTCAGATCTTGCCCTTATAGTTACCATACTTATTCCAGCAGCCGCTGAAATTTGTCTCTGAGTAAATCTTTCCCCACTGTTTACAGATGATATGTAAAGTGCGGCGGCAGCCAATGCTATTGGATTTTTTCCATCTGCATAACCGTTTTCCTTGGCCTTTGCTAGGATCACCAATGCATCCCTTCTACTCTTTTCGGAGGTACCTACGGTACTAGCTATCCTATTAATGAAAAATGAAGAATCGTAAGACTCTATCTTCAAATCAAGGTCCTCAATTAACAGTCTGACGTGTCTTGAAAGATCCTTTACGCTGATGTTGCCAGCTGATGCAATATCTGGTATGGTTCTTGGCGTACTAGATTGCCTACAAGACAGGTATAGTGAAGCTAATGTCATACAATCGATTCTCCTTCCTCTGATTTTCTTGGTCTTTGCCTTTCTGTATATGTAAGCTGCCTCTTCAATTATCGGATCTGACAAGCCAAGTTTTGTTCTTACGGTATTGAGTAGAGTAAACGCAGATCTCATGCTTGCTTCAGAGTTTCCAGATTTGCTGCGGTTATCCCACATTCTTAATCTATCAAATGTCTGTTTCATTCCACCAGATAGCGATTGTCCAGAAGCATCTCTATTTGTTTTACCAATGATTGTTGACAACCCCATATCGTTTATTGCAAGCGTTGTTTTAGCACCAGTCCTAGACTTTTCAAAATATTCTTCGCTGGTGAATGTTTGCTGTTCTGGCCCAGAGACTGGGGTTTTTTCAACTAGTACCAAGCCACAGCTAGAACACAAAATCTCTCCAGTGTTTTCATCAGTTACAACTGAGCCTTTGCACTTTTCATTTAGACATTTATCAATATCGTGTGGGAAATGCATGTTAGAAATCAGAATAATAATAGGTCGTTTTTCTTATTTAAATGCTGATAATTTTAGGCCATCCTAATTTCTTATTTAATAGACATAATAGAAATTGGTAATCAAAAAAATATTCTTATCATAGGATGGAATCCTTATTTTGTGACTGAATACGAAGGACTGCGAGCTGCAGACATTATTGTCGAAGGTTTGCTTCGATGGGGAGTTGAAGTAATTTTTGGATTGCCTGGCGATGGCATTAATGGAGTAATTGAGGCATTACGACGCCGCAAAGAAAAGATCAGGTTCATTTTAGTCAGACATGAAGAGTCTGCAGCTTTTATGGCTTGTGCATATGCAAAATATACAGGCAAGCTTGGTGCATGTGTTGTAACTTCTGGACCAGGTGCCACACATCTACTAACGGGATTGTATGATGCCAAAGCAGATGGAGCACCAGTAATTGCAATCACTGGCAATACCTACTCGGATATGATGGGTTCCAAATATCAACAAGACATCAATCTCTTACAGTTGTTTTCCGATGTTGCAGTCTACAATAATATGATAAACAGTCCTGAACATGCAGAATCTGTAATAGACATTGCATGCAGGAATGCTCTTTCCTTGAGAGGAGTAAGCCACATCACAATTCCAATAGACATCCAAGAAAGGAAACTAAAAGGAGAATACACAAGACACAATGTTGGTGGTCACACTGCACATCTACTCTCTCCAACAACTGTTAACAGAGTTCCAGACGCAACCCTGCTTGAGAAAGCAGCGACGATTCTTAATTCTGGAAACAAGATAGTTTTACTTGTTGGACAGGGAGCTCTTAATGCAGGTGAGGAGGTAGTTGCAACTGCTAGAAAGCTTTCCGCCCCTGTTGTAAAGGCACTTCTTGGCAAGGCAGTCATTGCTGATGATGATCCTTACAATATTGGTGGTCTTGGTTTGCTTGGAACCGAACCAGCAAGTGACGCAATGGCCGAAGCTGACACTCTATTAATGATTGGTACATCTTTTCCGTATATTGAATATCTGCCAAAGCCCGGAAAGGCAAGAGGGGTACAGATAGACATCTTTCCAGACAGAATTGGATTGCGATATCCTGTAGAGGTAGGTCTTGTAGGAGATGCAAAACTAACTCTTGCAAAACTTTTACCACTTTTACGCCAAAAAGATGACAAGTTTCTCAAATCAAAACAAGAGACAATGAAAAAGTGGAACAAGATGATGCATTCAGCTGACCCTTCTGCCAAACCAATCAAACCACAATTAATTGCAACTGCACTTTCTGAAGAATTAGCTGATAACGCAATAATTTCAGTTGACAGTGGAACAAATACAATCTGGGCTGCACGTCATATCGATCTCAGAAAGGGGATGAAGTTCTCACTTTCAGGCACTCTTGCGTCCATGGCATGCGGGTTGCCATATGCAATAGCTGCACAGATTGCATTTCCAGATAGGCAGTCCGTGGCATTTGTAGGAGATGGCGGATTTACCATGTTAATGGGTGAATTTGCTACAGCTGTAAAATATAATCTTCCAATTAAGGTAATTGTCATAAAAAATGACATTTTAGGAATGATAAGGTGGGAACAAATGGCATTTCTTGGAAATCCTGAATATGGCATAGAGTTTGCTCCAATTGATTTTGCAAAGTTTGCCGAAGCCTGTGGTGGAAAAGGCTATTCAATAAAGGAACCAAATGAAATTAAAAATGTAATTCATGAAGCCATGTCACAAACTAAACCAACCATTGTAGAAGCATATGTAGATCCGTTTGAACCTCCAATGCCTCCAAAAGCTGACATGAAATTTGTGAAAAATATGGCAGAATCATTTGCAAAGGGGCAGCCATATGCAAAAAGGATAGGATTGACAATTTTCAGAGATCAAGTACACGAAAAACTTGGAAAGACTCACAGAGATTCAAAGAAATTAAAACAAGACTGAATCAGTATTATTTATCAAAACTTAACAAATATCCTCGTAAAAATTGTATGGTCGTTGCTGGATCTAGATCTAAAAGAAAAAATAGAATTTATCAAGAATTGTAGAACTTTTTGCAATCATTTGTAATCATAATTATCAAGGTCGGAAATCTTATTCTCTGTTTATATCAAATGTTCACTTGAGTTGATCATTGACTGCCATCGATCTCAATGATGAAGAAATTAAGACACTCATTGCAATAATGAAATTTTCAATAGACGCTTGTCCATTGGGTAGTGTTAGTCAAGAGTTTGAGATTGATGCAGAAAAGCTTGAAAAGCTAATTACAAAGATGGAAAAGGGGTTACAATCATAAAAAAAGATCTTGAATCCAAGTATCCAGTAATTTTTACTTGCTAGTTTCTCTATACCTTCTCTTGTATCGACTCTTATATCGTCTCTTTTCTTTTACATGATGTTTGAGTTTCTTCTTCATTGATAGATCAGCTGAAATTTTTGCAAACTTCATCAGATTGCTTGATTTCGATCCTCGTCCCATCCTTACCATACATGTAAAGTTTTCCAGACTCTTCTCCAATAGTTTTTTTGTGAGAACTGTCACAGAATGGCTGATTTTTACTTAAACCACACATGCAAATCCACTTTGATTCATTCCCTACTTTGATTTCCATTGGGCCAGTAGCATCTTTCCTAACTAATCTTGCCATCTCGTGGTTTGTATTAGTATTAATCAGATAAAAATTGCTTGTAGATTCTCAGAAGACAACAACCTCTTGGTCGTATTTTTGAACCATTTTTCAGTGATCTAACTTAACTGCCTTCGATAAATCATCTGGTTTCTGTTCATTTAGTGATATAGACTCTAACATTTTCTGGAGTATTTTCTGAATCATTCTGTGATCAATTTTTACATGTCCATTAATCTCAGAAATTGGACAGGAAGTACTACAAAAATTCAAGATGGAGATAATTGTTTCTGCTTCATCATCTTCTAAACTAACTTGGATCTTAGTAGATGATCGTGAAGACATGAAGTTGTTACCCCTTTCATAGAATTTAAGACGAAAAGATGATTCCTAACTATGATAATGACCAGACAAAATAACAGTTTGATACCTTTGATGGTTATTATCACTTTAGTTCAATACCCTAACAAAGTTAAATCATGTTCTCGCAATATAATTTGGAACCTGAAAATAGGACTATATTGTACTGTTATCCCCTTGGTCCACTTCACGCGGTTTGGAATCCGGCCAAAAATGCTAAGATTTTACCAAATTTTGGACCAGAGGTCATTTCTTGCATTCTTTTGCTCAAGCATGATTCAATCTTGGATTTTGACCCAAATAGATTAGAGAGTAGAAAATACAGAACCAAGATAAAATACATCTAGATTTCCTTCGTTACTCATCTGTTCAGAATCAAGCATTCCCTTCTTTTCAAATCCCTCATAAACCAGCTTGAGGTACTTCCCAAGAGGCAATCTTGGAATGTCATACTGTCCTTCTTTCCCATACCATTCGTACAAGTCTTTGTCGCTTTTTGCTAGATTGCATTTTGGACATGCTTGTACCATGTTATCCATGATGTCTGGTCCACCTTTTGACTTTGGAATAATATGTTCCCAATGTAGATTACCTTCAGTACCGCAATACGCACATTTGTTTGACTCTTCTAAAGTTTCTTGTTTTCTCTTAGAATTGCAGATGGGTGAATTTTCTGTTCTTTTAGACTCTCAAAAGTATGCATAACAAAACCATAGTTTTTTCTATTGTTTACTGCGCTTCCGGCTATGAGCTTTGAATATTCCCAATATATGAGATCTCTGAGTGTTTTGATGTTTTTTGGAGGCATCAATATCTGTACTACACTGATTCATTTCAGTTTTGGGTTAGAATCTTGTAGGATTCTGAATTGTGAGATTCAATAACTCCACTGTTTGTTTTCAATTACAAGAAGTGTGTTTTGATCCTTCCAAGATATTCTGTCCAGATCATCATAATGATTCAATATGTTTTGCACAAATCTGTGCAGTGATTCTCGAAATTCGTATTTTTTATAAAACTTGAAAGTTGAATAATGGTGATTCTTTGCCTGCTCTACGAGTTTTTCTATTGGGTAGACCCTATGATGCTCAAAAAACTTCACTGAGCTGATATTGAGGTTTGGGTCTTTCTCAAAAGCTGACTTTAACTCATCTAATTCATACAGACGGTTTTCCTTTTGGCTAAAACAAGGAAAGTGCTTACCCCAAATTGTTCTTTCGTTTTGTTCTTTTAATCTGGTATAAATGAATAATTTTCCATTATTTTTGAGTACTCTTGAAGATTCTTTTAGAAAGTCTTGTAGTGAAAAATGATGTATTGCATTAAATGACATTATGCAATCAAGTGAGTCTGTCTGTAAAGGTATTTTGTGAGAATCAGATCTAATTGGAGTATAGTTTCTAATGTTATTTTTTGTAAAGTATTTGTGGAGGTGGTTTAGCATTCCCTTGTTGCTGTCAAGGCAAAAAAGATGGCATTTTTCTCCCAAATGCTGAACAAATTTGAGGCTGTATCTTCCCGCACCACATCCAATATCGGCAGCATGTATGCTTGAAAGATTTTGTAACTTGTTAGCAATAAACAGCACAGGTCCAAGATCAGTGGTCCTTAATCCACGATAATGTGGAGATATTTGTAAGAAATGATCATACATTTTATTCAGTTTTGATTTTTTAGTTTTCATTTTTTATAAAATATAACAACTCATGATTTTAAAATCTTGCCCAAAAGAAATAAAAATCATGAGCGATTTTTGAAATATGGTATTTTTCAAACTTGTGAGAATTCAAATCTTACAGGATTTGGATGGTAAGAACCAATATGATATTGATTTAAAACAAATGAGTCAAAATCAAAACTAACGTTTCTTATTTCCATAATAATATGATACAAACAATTCCTGAACTAACAAAGGCAGGCATCAAACTTAGGGAATTGTCATTATTTTGAATTAGTCACTTCCATCATCCCAACGATGCAATAAACAGAAGCGGATTGAATTGATCAGAAGCATGACTTTCATAATAGATAATACAAGACTCGTGCAATAGTAACAGAACAAAGACATAGTTTGGTATGACAATTACAATGGTATTGATTTACATGATATACCCAACGCCACATACTACAGGTACGCATCTTTGATGTTTGCCAGAATAGAATTTTTATGATTACAGATGACAAAAAATAAGAAAAAAGTATGTTATCCAGCCTAGTGGCGCCTAACTGCTGACCAGACACCAACGCCGCTTAATACGCCAGCTACTGCCATCCCGGTAGCCCACCCATAAACTTGAAGTGGTCCTATAGGATTATCTACATCTGTATACGATACTTGCGCAAAGGCATGTGGAAGTATGGTCACAGCTACAAATAGTGCCACAAGGCCAAGCAACGCACCAGATGGCTTTATCTTTGCATCTTTTAGAGACTTCATGTATCCATGGATACCATCGAGCAAATAAAAAATTGGCTTAACATTGTTCAGCAACAATTTGTAGGTGTTTTTTCTTGTTTTGAGTACTGAAAATAATACAAATGGTACAAAAAACAATATACATCCATCAGATCTAGTTTCCAGTGATGAAGGTATTCAATGGCAAAGTGGCTGCAGAAGACTATATGTCAAGCCATACCCTGACATTTTCTACGCCAGAACTTACGCTGATGAGATTTGCATTCTGGCTCAGCGACATGGTGCCAGATCCCAGAAACCCCGGACAGCAGATGCCAAGAATAATGGCGTTTGTGGAGGAAAAGGATTTTGCACCGGTAGCCATTATAGATGACGACAAGTTTGTTCCAACAGGAGCTGTCAAGACCATCAACAGCGGGCTTTATGGAAGCGTTAATACCGAGGTTGGGCCAAATTCAAAGTTCTGCTCTGAATGCGGTACAAAACTTTCTACAACTGCCAAGTTTTGTACAGAATGCGGAGCAACCCAAGACTGATTTTAGATCTTGTTTCCACACTTGGTGCAAAACTTGGATGATGTTTTGATAGGCGAGCCACAAGAACTGCACGTGGGACCCTGCTGCCTAGACTCCTTTGGAATCAATGCAGGATCCGGCGGCGGAAGGACTCCTGGTGTTGAAAATGCAGATGCAGCAGAGATTACAGATGGAGGTCGTCCTGCTCCTGGCAATGTTGCAGCTGTTACCTGTGTTGCCTGTGGTCCTGCAAACCCCATTCCACTTGGCATAGTACCACCGGTTGCTGCTTGCTGTCCTCCAATAGTTTTGTCAAGGGATTTTTTTAGCTCAAAGATAACTTTGACTGCAAGAAATTCTAGAGCCGAGTAGGCAACAACATAGTCTCCGAGTTTTTCAAAAAACTCTTTTTCAGATAACTTGCCCTGTTTGTACAGACCATTAGTATCAAGAAATGATTCATAGTATCCTTGAGTGTCATTGAGTAGATTCTGTAGCTTGTCAAATAAGAGAGTAAGAGTATCTACTTCACCAAATGACATGTGGACTGTTTGCTCTGACCAGTATTAATTATTTTAGATCTAAAAAAGTAGGTGAGGTTTTTGTTTCTAGACTTTTGCAAGAGCCTTGTCTATCATCGTCTTGTAAGACGACTTGGACGCTGCTCCTACCTGTTGTGCAACAACTTGGCCTTTATTGAAAAGGGCCAGAGTCGGTATGCTAAATACGTTATACCTTGATGCAAGCTCGTTGTTCTCGTCAACATTTACCTTCACAAAGTTGACCTTTCCTGCATACTCGCCTGCAAGTTCTTCAACAACTGGACCTACCATCCTGCATGGGCCACACCATTCAGCCCAGAAATCTACAAACACAGGGATCTGTGAGTTCATTACCTCTGTCTCCCAGTTTTTTTCGTTAACAGGTTTTGCTTTATCCATATTTTATAAAAATGCAGAACCCTAAATATATTGAACGCTTTTTTTACCAGCGGCTTCTTAAGCCATAATAGTTTCTGCCGTCGCTGCCGTATCTTCGCCTTCCGTCGTGCCTTCTGTCATCGCGCCTTCCCCAGCTCTGCGATCTGCCATAACCGCGTCTTTGCTGAACCTGTCTTTTTAGCGGATCTGGAATGTTTACCTCGATTCCAAGTTCCTTGTTTAGATCCCGCATTGCTACTTTGGTCTGACTTGATATTACCTTGAAATCGCCAATTGAGGAGTATGATACTAGGGTTATTGCCCTTCCCTTTGCTCCTGCCCTTGCAGTCCTTCCTATCCTGTGGAAATAAACCAGATCATGGCTTGGCACGTCATAGTTTACAACCAACGCAACCTCTGGTACATCAATTCCCCTTGCTGCCACATCTGTTGCAACAAGAATGTCTGCTTTTCCCTTTCTGAACATGTACATGGCCTTGTCTCGTCTAAACTGTGACATGTCACCCTGAATCGAGACCACGTTGAGCTTGCTTGCCTTTTCAAGCTCGTGCGCAACCCTTCTTGTTCTGTCCTTGGTGGAACAAAATACGATTGTCTGCCCTGCTTTGTTCTCTTTGATAAACCTCAGAAGAAAGTCTGTCTTTTCCCTATCCTTTATCACCAAAAATGCCTGCTCTATCCCCTCGCCGCTGAGGTCATCTGCATCAACAAAGACCCGCTGTGGATTTTTGAGGTATTTTTCTGCAAGCATAAGAATCTCTGGCGGCATTGTTGCAGAGAACAGCGCGGTGATATGACTTTTTGGTACAAGGTCTAAAATGAATCTTATATCATCAATAAATCCCATGTCAAGCATAGTGTCTGCCTCGTCCAGTATTACATACTTGACATGCTGCAGTCTGACAGAGCCGCGCTTGATGTGGTCTATGAGCCTTCCAGGAGTTGCAACAACAATCTCGACTCCACGGTCGAGCTCATCAAACTGTACATTGATGCTCTGCCCGCCATAGATAGTTACGTATCTGGTGTTAGAGTACTTTGAAAATTTTTGAATCTCTCCAGTTATCTGCACCGCAAGCTCCCTTGTTGGTGCAAGTATGAGAGCCTGTATGCCACCCTTTGGTACAATAGTCTGTATAATCGGCAGTGAAAAGGCCGCAGTCTTTCCTGTTCCTGTATGCGCCTGTCCTATGACATCCTGTCCTGACAGCAACACCGGGATGGCTGCTGCCTGAATTGGAAATGCTTCATCAAAATGTATCTCACTTAACGCTGCCAATATTGGATTCTTTATCCCTAGTTCTTCAAATTTTGCCAAATTTATTCATCATCTTTTTTATGCAAACAGCAGAAAAATCTCTCTTGGTAATCTCTGCCATTATTTTTGTTTCAGCTTGCAGACTGGCTCTATTAACTCTTTCCAAATTATTGAAAAAAATTACCATATTTTTTAAAATTGTACAACATACTACAATAATACAGCCACGGCAAATATCCATGTACTGGGGTCAGTGGATTTCACATACATACTTAAATGACTTTTTTGCAGACTAGATCCATGAGCAGTGAATTTCGCTTAAAAAAACTTCGAGGATCTGGAGGATACGTCATGGCTACTGTCAACGACGAGCAGCAGACAAAGGGAAACCTTGGCGGGCCTGATCTGTTCTTGGCACCAATTGGCCGCCTAGACCCAGAGAAGATCTCAAAATATTATTGCAACACTTGCGAGAAGGAGTATGAGGGAAGCCCAAGAGTAGATTATGAAACTCCAAACGAGGTTGTGGCAGAGAACCTGGTCCTTTTGGAAAAGGGACAGTACATGTGCACAACCTGTGGCTCGATTCTTGCAGAATACAGAAACTTTAGCAAGCCTGATGCAAAGGCAGACGTTGGGACTGCAAGGCCTGATGTTTCTACGCAAGCAGCGTCAGTGTCTTCTCCTCCCCCAAGCATTTCGACAAAATCATTTGAAGCTCCAAACTCGTCTGGACTTAAGACATTTAATTCTGTTGCAGGGCTTGTGGTATATGATTCTGAGGCAAGAAGAATTGGCGTTGTAAAAGAGGTAGGCATACAACCCGGACAATCCGGCATAGTGCTTGTTGTGACAAAAAATGACGGCACAGACTCTATGGTAAAGTGGGAAGAGATAAGAAAGATAGGCGAGATTGTTCTTCTTGGAGGACAGATAACAAATGCTGACTTGAAGTGTTCCAAGTGTAGCAGCACCAACAGTCCTGGTTCAAAGTTCTGTGAGAGTTGCGGTAATAAGCTATAAAACGACTCGCAGTCTTTTCAAGTGTGCTGAGAAAACCAGCAAGATTTATCTTACGAGCTTAAAGGACAAAACATGATTGAAAACACGCGCCGCATCGGGTTTTGCAAAAGATATCATAATAGTGGTAGTTGGAATAGCTATAATATGGATTGGGCTGAGAATAGCATTTGGAACCGAGAATCCATTTTATGTCGTCTCGAGCGGAAGCATGGTGCCCAAACTAAATGTGTTTGACGTGATTGTTGTTAATGGAAATATTCCTTTTGATCAGCTAAAACTAGGAGACATCATTGTCTTTTATGTTCCTGTAACACATGACAAGGTCATAGTCCACAGGGTTGCTGAGATACTCAACCAGAATCCGCTGACAATAAGAACAAAGGGAGACGCAAATCCCGGCTCCATACCAGGAATTGATTTTCCAATAATGAAGGGAGACTATATCGGCAAGGTTGTGTATGTGATTCCGCAGATAGGCTACGTGACAAGAATTCTTACTCCTCCGATTAACTACATCATAATTGCTGTAATAGTTGGAGTAATGATAGTAAAACAGTTTAGCAAGCCAAAGTCAGAAAGTGGAGTCTCCCTAAGTGATAATACTACTGCAAGCTCGGACAGCCCAAGTGCTGCAAGCAGCCAAGATGACAAGGAATATTCTGATGTGAAAAATGAATATTCTGGCATTGACAAGGAACCTGAAAAGAAGGACTAGGCTATTTTTTACGTGCTTATCTTAAAGACCCTTTGGAAATAGTCTGACATCTCAGGAGAAGGCGACTCGTCATCTCTTACGTTTGCCAAGTTTTTTGCAAGCTGTTTTTTGTACTCTAGTTGCATCTGTCTTGCAATCTGGATTCTTTGAGCTTGCGGTGAGCCTGCCCCATGCATAGATTCTGTCAGATATCCCACGGCATTTCTTCCAAGCGTCATGTTTTCTATCAATCTCAAAATTCGCATCCTGTTTTCCACATCAACACCCTTGCGGCCGCGCAGATACTTTTTTAATATTGGGCCTGTCTCTGGATTTCTAAAATCTTTTTCAGACGGGAGTGTAACCATCAGTCCCCCTGCAATGTCCTGGGCAAGTCGCCCTATCTCATACGGAAACCTTGTGACGTTGTGCTTGCATACATTTGCCAGCATGTCGTCATTTAGCCAGTTGCCAGACTTGGTGCGATGGGCTTGGTATGAAGAGGCCACTCCTGCTGCGTATATTGTCTCGTTGAGATGAGTCATCTCCACCAGCTTGTCTCTTATGTGAGATACGTTTGGTATTCCGTTGTAATCGGCAATTGCCGCAGATGCTCCAATCAATACGTCTCCAAGTCCTGTCTTGCAGACATAGCTTCTTCTGTGATAACAGGTAAATCTCTCAACTAGCATAGATGCAAACTCGTATTCTCCGTTCATAAAGACATGCTCCCAAGGGACAAATACATTGTCAAAGATTATCATTGCCTCCTGGCCTGCAAACTTGGAGTTGCCAGAATCCATGTCCCCTTCCTCCATGCTTCGCGTGTCACATGATTGTCGCCCGTAGATGTATGTTATTCCAGGTGCATCTGCAGGCACTGCACCCACCACGGCATAGTCCTTGTCCTGATCTTGCAATCTCATTGTAGGCATGAACAATATCCAGTGCGAGTTGATACATCCAGTCTGGTGTGCCTTGGCGCCTTTTACAATTACTCCCTTGTCATTTTTTTCAACAATATGCAAAAAGACATCCGGATCCTCTTGCTCATACGGTGCCTTGCTTCTGTCTCCCTTTGGGTCCGTCATGGCGCCGCCAATTACGAAATTTTCTTTTTGAACCATCTTGATAAATTCAACCAGCCGCTTGTGGTAACTTGTCTTGTGTTTTTCGTCGATCTCAAAAGTCACTGAATATAATGAGTTTATGGCGTCCATGCCGACGCATCTTTGAAAACATGTTCCTGTGAGCTGACCCAACTTTCGTTGCATCTTGTTTTGATTTACCAAGTCGTCTGCACTCTCGGCAATGTGCAAAAATCTGTTTACCTGCAGGCCGCTAAGCGAAGACTTTGCAGTTGCAAGCTCGCCTTGGTTTACTGCCAGGTCATAGGTCTCTGCAACAGCGTTAATTGAGGGGCGAATCATTGGATGATCCACAGGCTCTTTTACAAGTTCTCCAAAAAGGTAGACCTTCATATTTCGGCCTCTGAGACTTTGTATGTACTCGGCCCCTGTACTAATTGGCATATCTGCTATACCCTCTCAAAGTAATATAAATATTATAACAAATGTGCGTGGCCTAGACAAGACCAATTCTTACGTCAACTACTTTGCATCCCTTGCCCTTTTCAAATACAAGAACGGGGTTGAGATCAAGTTCTTTTATCTCTTCAAAGTCAGTTACAAGCTGGGAAATTTTCTGTATGCACTCAGATAGTTTTTGCACATCAGATGGTTTCTCGCCCCTTACCCCTTGCAGCAACTTGTTTGTCTTGATAAGCGATATCATGTCACTTGCTTCAACATTGGTAGTAGGTGTAATTCTAAAAGTAACATCCTTGAGAACCTCGACATAGATTCCACCCATTCCAAACATCACGACAGGACCAAACCCTGGCTCTTGTTTTGAGCCGACAATTGTCTCCTTTCCTCCCTTGACCATCTCTTGGACCAAGACTCCCTTGATTGTTGCCTTCTTGTCGTATCTTTTTGCATTCTTGATTATCTCCTTAAATGCCACCCTGACTTCTTGCGGAGTCTTCAGCCCCACCTTTACGCCACCCGCATCTGACTTGTGAATTATTTGCGGTGATGCAATCTTCATTACGACTGGATACTTTATTCTCTTTGCAGCCTCAACTGCCTCCTTCTCTTTTGTGGCCAAGATGCTTTTTGGAAGAGGGACACCATATGCCTTGAGCACTTCCTGCCCTTCCTCTTCTAGCAGGTTCTTGCGCCCCTCTGATCGTACCTTGGAAAATATTTGTGCCACCTTTTTCTTGTTAACTGTAAACTGCTGTACCTTACCCTCTGGAGACTTGGACCACTGTGTAAATCTCAACATTGCCTTTAGTGCGCGAATTGCGCTCTCTGCATACTTGTAGTGCGGAATTCCACCTTCTGCAAGTATCTCCTTGTTTTTGATGCCCTCATCAAGTCCCATAAGGCTTGCAAGTATTGTCTTGTTGTATTTTTTTGATGCCGATACGATTACCTCTGCCAGCTTGTTGTAGTCTAGCGTTGCAGATGGGGTGCACATTGCAATTACAGAGCCTACATTTTTGTGGGCAAGGACCAAATTTAGCACGTGATCAAATCTGTTAAAATCTGCATCTCCTACAATATCTACTGGGTTTCGAGAAGTTCCCCACGGCGGAATTACTGCATTTATCTGCGGCCTAATGTCCTCGATATTTGCCATCTTTATTCCAAGCTTTGCGCATGCATCTGTTGATATGATTGCAGGACCTCCTGCGTTTGACACTATGACCAAGTCGCCTTGTGTCGGCAGTGTCTGCTTTGAAAATGCGGTGGCATAATCAAAGAGCTCCTCCATTGTGTCCACCCTTATCGCACCTGCCTGTGTCAGCAGTGCGTCGTATATCTCGTCAGAGCCCATCAGTGCGCCGGTATGTGACATGGCTGCCTTTGCACCCTCGGGGCTTCGGCCTGACTTTAAGACAAGGACTGGTTTTTTTGTTTGACCAAGCCTTGTTATCTGTTTGCAGACCTTGAGAAACTCTCTGCCGTTTGCCATGTCTTCAAGATACATGACAATGACCTTGGTCTGCTCGTGCTCTGCAAGCATCTTGAGCATGTCAACCTCGTTGAGGTCCACCTTGTTGCCCATGCTAATTACGGCTGAAAATCCTATTCCCTGTGCACTGGCATCCTCTACCAATGCAGCACAGATGGCACCGCTTTGCGAGACAAGTGCAATACCACCTGATTTGGGAGTTACCTTAAGAAAAGTGGAATTCATCATTGTCTGTGGCGCAAGGTTCATCACGCCAAGACAGTTGGGTCCAATTATTCTGATGTTGTATTGTTTTGAGATCTCTGCCAGCCTTTTCTCAAGCTTGGCGCCTTCCTCGTTTACCTCCTTGAAGCCTGCCGTGATCACTATTGCGCCCTTGATTCCTTTTTTTCCGCACTCTTCAAGAACAAAGGGAACAACATCATTTTTTGTAACTACAACTGCAAGATCCACCGGCTCTTGTACGTCCAGTACGCTCTTGTACGCCTTTTTATCAAAGACAGTCTCTCGAGTTGGGCTGATTGGAAATATCTTTCCTGTATAGCCCTTGAGAATGTTTGACGTGATTGCACGTCCCACGCTGCCCTCCTTGTCTGATGCACCAATTATGGCAATTGATTTTGGGGACAGAAAGAGAGAGTCAGTCATTTTAACGAGATGAATTTCAAGTCTTTATGTATAATAAGGTTCTGTGCCATGGACTGAATTTGGAAAAATTTCATCTACATGAATACTGTTTTTGTGCGATCATAACTGGACATGTTTTGGTTTTAGCTTCCAAGCATCTTTCCTGCCATGTTCTCCTTTCTTGGAATCCAAGTTATCTTTAGGTTCTTGTGTCTTCCGATTAGTGTCCAGGCCTCCATCGCAAGCAGGCGCAGCTGGCTGTTGTTTATTGCAAACTCGTGGTTTAGCTGGGATACCGTGTTTTTGGAGTCGCTGTATATCACAAGATCTTCTGGCAAGTCGGCATATTTTTTCAGAGCTGCAATTATTGCCATGTACTCTGCCTGGTTGTTTGTTATTTCTGGCTCCTTTTTGTAGAAAGACTCTCCTGTCTCCTTTACAAAATATCCAAAGCCGCTATCTGGTCCTCCGGAGCCATCAACATAAATGCTAAGTGTCATCTTTGTACAGCCTCATCAGTTTTGCACTAAGGTTCACTATCGCCATGTAGATGCAAGTCGATATTGATTGTGCTATGATGGATGAGAGATATGCCGGATAAGAGTCTGCTAGCAGGTAATATTGTAGGGACCACCTAGATATTGTATATATCACCTCGCCTATGCCAAGAGATGAGATTATCTTGAGAAGATCTCTTTTGAGGCCTTGCCTGTCAACTTGGCCAGATTCTAGCATGTACTTTTTTTTATTGTCAAGATAAAACAGTGCACCAAAGGTTGTAAAATACACTACATAATCGACAACAAGGGTCAGAGTTGTGTTTACATAATTTTGTTGGCCAGAAAGAGATTGGGATGCAATAGCAGAGACTGCAATAGATGCGGAAAATCCAAGCAGTATGTTTTTGTTAAGTTTTAGGTATTCTTTGTATTGCTGCTTCACAAGTTTTCTTTGTTCTTGCTACAAATAAACTAAATCTATTGCAGAGTTATCTTCAAGAGTATCAAAATTCCTGCAAGCTCTGCTGCATAGACTGCCAAGAGATATGGCAAAAGCGCAGCTGCATAAAGTTCCATCATTGAGAAGTATGCGTAGACCGTGATGGCATTATGCAGAAAGAGCAGACCTGCAAAAAATATCATCCCCAGCGGGAGCTGGGCCTTTGTCTTTGAGTAAATTTTTCCAAAAACCCCCATTAGTATGCCAAGGGCTACCATGTTGGCACCAGAAACAATTGTACTTACAGTCATTATTAGCTCCATCTGAAAAAATTTCGCCTTGCAAAGCTTATTTACTTTTTTCCAATTTGCTTACAATTTCGTCAAATGCCTCCAAGTTTACCTCAAGAAAGGTAGACATGTAGTAGGTTGCGCCGTACCTGTCACCCACTTTTGCTATGAGGTTGTTTTTTTCAAGCACACCTATGTGATGCTGGATTGCCTTGTAGTCAAGGCCAAGCTCCTTTGCCAGTTGGTTGGCATTGAGTGGTTTTTGGCGTATGACTGAGATGAGCCGCATTCGGTTCAGACCTCCTTTTGAGCCCATGAATACAAACCAGAGCAGGCGCTTTGCATACGGGTCTGCAGGCATTGTATGCCTTGCTGTGTTACTATCTAATTAAAAGATCTCATGCTTTGGTTTTTTAACAATTGTAAAGTCTAGTCATTAAGTATATCATGTTATAATTTATGATATAATGTCGCAAGACACACTTAGAAGAACTGTTCTAAAGATAGGCGGCATGCACTGCGCTGGCTGCATTGTCTCCATCCAGAACTCGGTATTGCGCCTTGGGGGTGTTGAAAAGTGTGAGGTAAATCTGGCATCAGAGAAAGCATACGTAGAATATGATTCTGTGCAAGCAGACATCAAGTCCATCGAGGACCAGATACGCAAGGCAGGTTACACAGTGGTTTACCAAGATGCTACGTTTGTCCTAAGCGGGATTGATGATCTTGTAGATCTGCACGGGCTTGAAAAAGAGATTGGTAAGACAGATGGTGTAAGACAGGTTCTAGTAAATTATGGCAACAGTCACATGTCATTACAGTACAATCCGGCACTTGTTTCTTTGGCTGACTTGAGACAAAAGATATCAGACCTGCACTACAAGATTGTAAGCGAAGACCTTACTGCATCTGCAGAACAGGTTGAATCTTGCACCTTGAAAAGATATTTTCTTGTTTCCCTGGCACTTACAGTTCCTGTATTGATATACAGCTATCCTGAGATCTTTGGATTTGTTCCATTTTCGGGAAACTATTTGGCAACATATTTTGTCTTTGCATGCTCAACTGTAGTACAGTTTGGGCCAGGAGGCAGGTTTTACCTCGGTGCATACCGTGTAGCAAAGATGAGGTCGGCCAACATGGACACACTTGTAGTCACAGGTACTACAGCTGCATATCTGTTTAGTGCAGCGCACATCTTTCCCACACCAGACTGGCACCACCTCTCATTTGATGCGTCGTCAGCAGTGATCACTTTTATCTTGCTTGGTAAATATCTTGAGAACAAGACCAAGGCAAGGACATCCCTTACGATGCAAAAGTTGCTGGAGATCCAGCCGCAGATGGCAACCATACGTAATGGGAACAGGGAAGTTGAGGTGCCAGTTGACAATATTTGCCAGGGCGACATGATAGTGGTAAGGCCTGGCCTTAGGATACCTGTTGATGGCATTGTAATAGACGGAGACTCGGCAGTAGACCAGTCAGCGATAACCGGCGAATCCACACCTGCAAGAAAGAAGGCAGGAGATATTGCAATAGGCGGCACGGTAAACATCGAAGGGGCGCTTGTCATCAGGGCCTTAAGAGTTGGGCGGCAGACGTTGCTTTCGCAAATTTGCAAGATGGTTGAAGATGCCGTATCCAAGAAACCCCCAATGCAGAAGATTGTTGATGCCGTGGCTGGAAGATTTGCTTTTGTGGTCATGGCAGTCTCTGCTGTAACGTTTCTCCTGTGGCTTGTGGCCTCTTCGCAAAATGTTGGTCTTGCATTGATTCCCGCTGTAGCAATACTCGTAGTGGCATGCCCCTGTGCACTTGGGCTTGCAACCCCAACTGCGATAATGGTTGGCATAGGCAGGGGTGCCCAGCATGGAGTATTGTTCAAGAAAAGTCAGGCACTGGAATCACTTGACAAAATAGATGTTGCAGTCTTTGACAAGACAGGTACACTGACCCTAAGTAGGCCCCAGGTGACTGGCATCTTGTCCCTTGATAATACAAAAGAATCTGAGATCATTGCAGTGGCAGCATCGGCCGAGAGGTACTCGGAGCATCCCATTGCAAAGGCCATTACAAAGAAGAGCTCAGAGATTGGAGTTGTACTCCATGATGCAAGCAACTTCATCTCAAGCCCAGGGCTTGGGGTTGCCGCCAAGGTAGCAGACCGCGATGTACTTGTTGGCAGCATGCGCCTGATGGAGCAAAATAAGGTAAATGTGTCTAATGCATTGGATATGATCAGCAATATGCAAGAAGAGCTAAAGATTGTTGTTGCGGTCTCTGTCAATTTGCAACTTGTTGGATTGATATCTTTGCAGGAAGTTCCTCGCCCCGAATCTGGTGCAACGATTCAAGCCCTCAAAGAGCAAGGCATCAAGACAGTGATGCTCACAGGAGACAACAAGATCTCTGCCAACTCTGTTGCATCAAAGTTAGGAGTCGATATAGTAATTGCAGATGTATTGCCGCAGGACAAGGCAAGAGAAATAGAAAGGCTGCAAAAGGGGGGCAACCGCGTTGCAATGATAGGCGATGGCATAAACGATGCCCCTGCCCTAAGTCAGGCAGATGTTGGAATTGTTCTTGGCTCTGGCACTGACATTGCACTAGAGGCAGGCGATGTCATACTTGTACAGGACAACCTTTTAGGCATAGTATCGGCTCTTGATCTTGCAAGAAAGACCATGCAAAAGATCAGGCGCAACATAACCTATGCCTTTGCATACAACATAGTCTTGATTCCATTAGCAGGTCTTGGTATGCTTTACCCCGCATTGGCAGGGGCTGCCATGGCTGCGTCATCTGTATCTGTAACAACGAACTCTCTTCTCTTAAAGAGATGGAAGCCAAAGATGCAGGCCACAAATTTACATAGTTGATGCAATACAATACCGCATGCCATACAAGCTAGATGAGATCGATACCGCAATACTCAGATCACTTTTTACAGACGGCAGAAAGTCATTTAGACAGATATCCCGCGAGATAAAGGTAAGCACTCCAACCGTAACGACAAGATATCAGAGATTGGTAAGTGTGGGCCTCATAAAGGGAGTTTATCCCACCTTAGATCTTGGCAAGCTTGAATCTAGGGCCCGCTCAAAATTAAACCATGCAAGTAGATCTGACAGGGATGACAAGAAACTAGGCATCAGCTCCAAGGTAA
Source organism: Nitrosopumilaceae archaeon (assembly GCA_030038445.1). GTDB lineage: Archaea > Thermoproteota > Nitrososphaeria > Nitrososphaerales > Nitrosopumilaceae > Nitrosotalea. The sequence continues at coordinate 2,221 of JASHOW010000018.1, read as the reverse complement.
AGCTGAGCTGCGATTACTGCGACGGGCCTGTTGCTGGAAGGCCTGCCATGCTCAGGTTTGCAAGCTTTGAGAGATTTTTTTGTTGCAAGTCTTGTAGGGCACTGTACAAGGAAAAGTACAGGTCCAAGATGGCGTCGATATCGTCGTCAAGACACCAATGAATGCAACATCAACAAACCGATAAATTAGATAAGATGGTAGCTGAACTTGATATGCTAAATTATGACTATCCTTTGTACAGGCCTCCGTCAGAGGGCAAGTCACTTATTTTTCAGGTAACACTTGGATGTTCGTTTAACAAGTGCTCGTACTGTAACATGTACAGGACAAAGGAGTACCAAGAGAGGCCGTGGGATGAGATAAAGATGGAGATAGACTTGGCTGCAAAACACATGCCAGACACCAGAAGAATATTTCTTGCAGACGGGGATGCTCTGAACCTTGCAACAGACAGAATGGTTCAGATACTGCAATACATACGGACCAAGTTTCCAGACCTTGAGAGAATATCATGCTATGCAATGCCAAAAAACATTCTAGAGAAATCTGCAGAAGACTTGGCAAGGCTTTACAATGCCGGGCTGGGAATGTTTTACATTGGGATAGAGACAGGCTCTGATGTCATACTCAAAAAGATAACAAAGGGTGCTACAAGCCAGACCATAATCAAGTCATGCCAAAAGGCAAAGGACTCTGGATATACCATATCGTGCATGGTTATCTTGGGCCTTGGCGGAAAGACCTACTCAAAACAGCACATAGAAGATACTGCAAAGATCCTAAGCGTTACTGCTCCTGACTATGTGGGGGCGCTGACGCTGCATTTGGAGGATGGCATAAGACAAGAGTTTCTGTCCAAGTTCAAGGAACCCTTCTTGCCAATAGATGACTCGGATGCATTAGATGAGCTTGAGACGCTTGTAAGCAAGATGGAACCGCCAACACCAGTTGTCTTTCGCGCAAACCATGGCTCTAATGCGTATCCAATAGGCGGAACATTTCCGCAGGAGAAACATCAGATGTTGCAAAAAATTTCATATCTCAGGGCACACCCAGAGATGTGCAGGCCTATGGGCTTTAGAGGATTCTAGCATCCGGCACAGTTGTGGATGCAGTTTGCCAAAAATGCCAGTGCGTAAGATATCAGATCTAGCATAATCTTGCTAGTCCATCACCATATAAAAAACTAGTGCATCCTAGATTAGGATTGGTTTTTCAGCTTGCGGTGTTGGTTACTGTAAAGTGGTTTACCGAGAGATGGCCCCACTCGTCATCTCCGACCAACGTGTACACTCCAGGTGTGAGTGGCTGGAACTTTTGGTTTTGGTAATATCCGTTAAACGCAACATGATACTGCATGGTAACAGGATAGCTGGTGGAGTTGTAGGTCTCAATCGTTGCCTGGCTGCTTGAGGGTTCAAAGACATAGTCTACTATTCCAATGGTCCTGCACATGTAGATGCCACTCTGATACAGCGGCAGCTTATTGCCTTGAGTCATGTTATCTGTAGTATAGTCTCCTTGCAACAAGGCTATTCCAAACGGCAGATGAAATAGACATGGCATAAGGCTCCATTTTTTCAGCGGCCAGTCATGTTCAGGGTTTATAGTCAGTGTATGGGTAGCAGTATTGACAAGCGAGATGTCCATCCCTATTCCCTGTCCTGTGCTTAATTGTGTAGAGTTCAGAGAGACATTAAGCGCAAGCATTGATTGCGGATAATTTCCTGTGTTTGATTGTGTTGTGTTAAGTGAATGCATGGACAGCATCAGTACGACTCCAAGTGTTACGACAGCTCCGATTCCTACTGCTGTGATTACGGATAGGTTTAACGGTTTCATTTCATGCACTCCATTTTTGTCTTGCAGGGCCACGACTAGTTATGGCATAAAAAACTAAGAGCGATACAATGCTTGCAGCAAGCACAAGCCCTGACGCTGGAAACTCTGGCACGGGTGTTGTTACTGCCTTGGTCTGCGTGATCACAAAGCCGTTGATCCTTGAGCTTGCAGTTATGTTGAGGTTTCCTGAGGAAGCAGTGGGAGGCACCTTGAACTGGAGAACAAAGTTTCCGTTCTGGTCGGCCTGTACGGTCCTAATCAGTAGCAGGTCTCCCTTTGTGTCCTTTACCTGTATTGCGACAAGCTGTCCTGCCTGTCCGTCAACTACCGAGCCTGCGAGATTTACGGTATCTCCTGGGCCATAGGAGCTTTGCGGTGT
>JASHOW010000017.1 GCA_030038445.1 Nitrosopumilaceae archaeon | reverse complement strand
TCATCAATATCCATCATGGGAGAAAATCTCTCAATCAAATCATATGTGGAATTTTTTCTCACTGGGTATGACATACAACGAGTTCAATTAAAGATTCTTTGAATCAAAATCAGTTCTGAAATTTTACGACAAGCAATCCTTTTTTTAATTAAAATAAAAATTTGGGAAAGGTTTTTGGTTTCACCCTAATCACCTTATTTTTCTGCGGCGCGGACATGATCCTGTCTGAACGGACAGAGGGCACAAACACCCACCAGTCCATTTCATCTGTTCATTCAGCAGGTTTACAGAACTCAGGTCTTTGAATTATTGAAAACTTGATTATGCTGTCATATGATATATGTTCATGATTTTTCTTGAAAGATCTCTACAATCATTTTGTTGAGGTGGCTATACTTTTAGCCTTCTGATGGTGTGATGACAAAAGGGACTTGATGGAATTGAAAATGCTTCTGGATTTGCAACTGGAAAATATTTTGCTCTATGGCCATTGTAAATCTCATCTAAAGAAACGGTATTTTCTTCCAAACTAGTACATTCGCATTTTGGTGGAACCGCAGGATCCGCTCTATACACCTGACATCGTGTCATTCCTTCCTCCATTAGTTTTCTAGCCACGCCTCTTGTATACCAAGTAGTAAACTCAGAGTGTGCAAGTTCTTGCGCAGCTATTATGGAATCTATTCTTTGTGTTATGTGCTTTCCTTGTCTGTAATATGTTCTTGTTGGCTTCCAGTATGAAGCGTCTGAAAGAGATGCTGCTAAAGAAGCAATACTGCCACGTTCAATGGCTTGTCTCATAAGATCTGGGAATACAGCCAAGCCACTAGAATTTAGCTCAGTTGGTTCAAAATGGTGTGTTTGATTCTGTTCTGCATCAAACTCATCTAACATCCATCTTCGCGTATCTTCATCCAATTCCTCAAAATGCATCATGAATATTCTTACTTGTAGTATTTATCAAGACTTTCGGTAAATCACATATGTCTATAAAAAATAGGATTATCTTCTATACAAGACCTAAAAATTCATTTTTCTGCCAAGATACCACATTTAATTTCTTTTTTTCCCCTTGAATAATTCTGCCACATCAGCTAAAAGATACATAAATCCAATTGCAAACATTGCTCCTGAAAGCATCAGGAAGGTAAAACCCAGCACGCCGGTTTGTGAGTAATTGTCTGCGGTCGCGCTATTTAGATAATTCCAAGATTCGTAAAGCGCAGCTGCTCCTGCCACAGTCAGAATAATTTCAAACAACATTGATCTTGCTGTCATGCCAAAATTTACCTCAATATACTGAGATTTCCAATTCTATAAAGATCATGCGTAAATACTTGGAAGACAATTAATAACTAATGACAACTGAAAAGACCGAAATCTCTGCAGTGGATAACATGACCAAGCAAGAAATGACCAAAATAATCAAAGCCACCAAAAGAGAGGATGAATCTTCAGAAAAAGAAACCGTTGTTTCAATATGTGATGTCATGAAAAACAACACGTCAGAAATAATCCAAAAAATAGAGACAAAGTTCCCGACCTATGCACAGCTCTATACAGACCTTTACACGAAATATCTACATACCATAGACGATCTCTATGGCACGTGCTACCTGTCTGAAAAAGAATTTTTTGACAAACTGGGAATGGACAAGGCAGCACTTCGAGTCTTTGATGCTTACTGGAGGTCTGTCACCAATGTTGTTGTATCTCAAATTGACATGGCAGCAAATTTTGTAAAGCTGTATGTGCAGTTCAGGCTTGCCTCCATAGATTCATGTGACAAGATGACCCATACCATGATGGACAACTGCGCAAGAGCCTGGAATCAATTCAACTCATACAATAAAAAATAAAAGTCTAGATTCTAGAAGCGACTTGGCTCGATGGAACATTCATGCCATTTACTTTGTTTTAAGAAATCTTTCGTGCCTCAAATCTTGGTAAATCATAGGCAGATGGCTGAATTTGATGTAGGAAAATCTCATCTTGTTGTAACAATCTGTTTTATGGTTTGGTAGCTTTTCAAGGCACAATTCACAATTGATTTGGGTTGCAGGTTTGTGACAGTGGCTACATACCAGAGTCTTGCACTTGGAACACTGGACCATATTGTCGTTTCCGCAAATTATGCACTTTGTCACTGTCAGCACTTAGGCCACCTCTTCTGATTCTGCATATGTAATGACTTGTATGATCGCCCATTTTAAATTTAGCATTTGCCATAAATGCCTTTGAGAGAAAAACTATGCACTTGAGAGAGGCCATAATCTAAAAAATTTGAAAAATGGGGTCCAAAAAGATTTAGGACTGAGACACATCTGCTGACGTGCCCTTGCTCTTTTTCTTTTTGTAGACTCTCCATCCGACATATCCTCCTACACCAACAATTGCGGCTATTATCACGGATCTTATTATCATCCTTGTGTGTAATCCTCCATGTCCGTGATGCCCCCCAGGTCCTGTCATGTTATAGCCTGACTGATTTGTCTGCGCATGAGCAAACAAGACAGGGGAATTTATTGCAAGTAATAGGAATGCTATCATTGCATATGAAAACGCTTTCATATGATAGGTCGCAAAAAAGACCATAAAATGCTTCTCAAACTATGTTAATTAACATAGTTAAATGATCTTTTCAGATCTGACTGAATGCAAACGCTGGTCTGCATTTGTGAATTTGGAAAACATGGTACAAATTTCAATCATGTTGTATATTGACAACAGAATATGTCATTATTGCCAGATTATACAAAAAGATTTGTCATAATTTGATCACATGATAAAAAAATTCATCTTTGGCTGGAAATTGACAGTGTCATTTATACTATGGAAGAATAGAGGCATCATTAAATGACGTGGGATTTTGATCTTGAAATGCTGCTTTATCTGGCCATGATAACCGTAGGATTTTTCATGGCTCCAATGGATTCAAATCCGCCATATCTTCTTGTTACGGGAATATCTCTTATTGGAATAGGCTTTGGGTTGGTATACAGAAAAGTGAAGAAAAAATAGCGCTCCACTAAGTCTTAAACTTAGATCCAATCTTGAGTTTGCTTGTCAACTTGCTAAATGTTTCATTATGACTTACGTCTGTGAAATTCACAGCACCTCCCTCTCTTATTACTTGGCGCTCAAATTTTTCTTTGATTGCAAAAGTCACGGATGAATAGTGAATCTTTCCTTTAAGTTTCTCTTGTACTATGGTTTCAGTATCAGGAAAAGTTGAAAAATGAAATGCGATTCCGCCAGCCCAAAAAATTGTAGGTATGCCGCCTCCAGCAGATCGGGCAGTTGCTATTATCTGTGCCATCCAGTCATCAAACTTTAACTCTAATACCTCGTGTATGACCAGCTCTTTCCATGGCTCTATTGTTATCTCCAAACCTAGCTTGAATTCGGAACCTAGTTTTATTTAAAGAAGGACGATTCGATCCATTAGAGATCTTTGAGAGGGTATCTCTGAAAGATGGATTTAAATAGTATAGCAGTTTTTGATTAGCTAGGTAATTAAAAAATGCAAGATTGGAGTCAAGCAGGTGTTTACATACCATTGGCGGTTGGTTTAATCCCCGGATTCATATATTGGTGTGTAATTACCGCAATGAAGAAACACAAGTAAGTCACCAACTTTTCTTCTTTTTATGATGTCTAAGCCATATTTTGGTAAAAGCTTCTAATCCACGTTGTATAGATTATGATATATCGCATATGATTAATCACCTACGCAAACTTAGGAACGTATGAAATCTGTAATTCTTGCCAGCCTACTCATTATTATGCTATTTTCAATTGATATGGCGTGGACTACGGCAGAAGGCGACCAACAGCAACCATGTCCATCGCCCATAGACTCGGCTGATACGACTGCACCTCCGTCAAGTACAGTGCAAGTGTGGGTCTGCTCCTCGTACAGCTACAAGGCACCAGATGGTACCACTGCAGTTTTAGGTGAAGTCTACAATAATAACGACTCCCCTATAACCGATGTCAAAGTGGGAATTACCTTTGAAGATCTTAATGGAAATGTTCTAGAATACAAAACTGGCACTACCCTTCTTCAAGTTGTTGCACCACACTCGATGGCCCCCTTCTCAATTTCTTCTACAAATGCTGATTCTTCAATTGCTCAAATCGCAGTAAATCTGGCAGGATTTACATCAGCATCTTCCAGACCACAAGATCTAACGATATCACCAGGTCCACTGCAGATGTCTGATATAATGAAGCTTGCAGGCACCATAAAAAATAACGGAACAGCTACTGCCACTAACACTAGGATTTACTTGTTATCATTCGATGCATTCCAAAGAGTGGTAGCAATTAGTAACACCACAACATCTAATATTAGTACAGGAGGCATAACAAACTTTACACTAACATCAACTCCCAGCAGCAGGGCTACAACATTTCAGATAATTGCTGAATCAGATAATTATCAATCGCCACCTACTAGCGTATCAAACATTGTTGCATCATTACCAGTGTTGGTAAGCGACACAAACGTTACAAGTCCGGCAGGTAGCCCATACACCACAATTCCAGTAGATGCTCCAGTTAAGATAAGCAGTAATCTGACATATCTGTTGAGCAATCCACAATCATATGTCTATTATATACAAATAAAGAAATTTGGAGGAGAAGTTGAGTTTATCGGCAACTCCACAGGTGTATTTCTTGGAAGTGGAGACCAAGACCATACAGAATCTGTATCATGGACTCCAACTGAGGCTGGGTCGTATTATTTGGAAACTTACGTATGGGACTCTAATGGTGTTCCTATCTCGTCTGCAGGTACTACAGTTAACATCCTGCTTGTAAAATAACAATATAGTTTAATTGCTAACTAGAGTTGTACCTGCATGAAAAAATATCAATTGGTCGCTCTTGGCGGAACATTTGATCTGCTGCACAGCGGACACCTTGAGCTCTTACGTAAAGGATTTTTGATATCCTCCAAAGTAATTATAGGACTGACTAGCGACGAATTTGCCAAAAAAAAGGGAAAAGTACTGATCAATAATTATACGCAAAGATACAAGGCGCTGGAAGAGGTGATAAAGAGAAATTTTCCACACATAAAATATGAAATAAGTAAACTTGAAAATGATTTTGGACCCGCAGTTCTCGAAAAACAAGTTGAAGCCTTGGTTGTAAGTGAAGAGACAGCATTTCAGGGAAATGAATTAAATCTATTACGAAGACAAAGAAACGCACCTGATGTAGACGTGATAGTTGTATCAATGATATTAGCAAAAGATGGTAAACGCATATCGACCTCACGAATACGCAACTCTGAGATAGACTTGGATGGAAATATTCTTGCCGTTGACAAATAGCTTTTCTATATTTGAGTAATTGTCCTAAAACTCTAAAATATCTCGTAGATTGTTGAAAGAAATAACGGACAGCATGCTAGGCAAGATGTCTTCTGATATTGCCAGCCTAAAAGATGGGCTTGATCCTCAAAACATTGCATTTTGGTACAAGAAGTTAATTGGAGAGGCAAAAGAAATGGCACCACCGTGGCTTGCGGACAAGATAAATGTAAAACAAGATCCTATCTTGTATCTAAAGTTTAACTTGGATATATCAAAACGGGCAGTAAAATACCTCATGATTGCAATAGCAAACAATCTTGACGCAATGCCATATTCTACAAGGCTATACTTTCTAAAAGTACAGGAAATCGTATCTCAAGAAATGGACAAATCTTTAGTGTAACTATCATCCTTTGGTTATATCAACAATATTTTCGATAACCCTGACATCCGACAGTCTTTCTGAATTTTCCACTACTGATTGAATAAAATCAGCAAAAGATTCAGCTTCTGACTTGTCCTTCAAAAGTATGCTGTGGGCAGATTTGTCCTTTAATGATATCACAAGCTCGTTTTCAATAATCTCCAGTATTCCTGTTATGAAAATCTCATTGTTGTCTTTGATATAAATAAGACTTGCAAGTTTCTGCGCCTCGTACTTGTCTTCACAGGTTATTCTCTTATTCATATTCAATCAAACATGAACTTGTCTATCTCATTTTTTGCCTTTTCTCTTTTCTTTTTGAAATCTGCAATGAAAGGCTTGGTGGCATCTTTTAGGTTGCACTTGCATTCGCCACAAAGAAGCTCTCCTGCTCTGCATTTTCTTGCCCGCTCGTCTGACTCTTTTTCTGTATCAAAAAAGTATCTTAGGTACCAGAACACCGGACATATGTTAAAATTAGCTCCGAGTTTTCGCTGCAGGTCTACGGTGGGTTGCCCACCTGTAAACGTATTTGAGATCTTTTTGTCTATTGCTTCTTCTGTGTCTGTTGTAAATATTGCAGTCTCTGGAATTGATGACGACATCTTTCCCTGCATGCCAAGCCCTGGAAGGAATTTAGAGTGGATCTGTGTCGGCTTGGGAAATCCAATCTTTTCTGCAATGTCTCTTGTGACCCTCCAGTACGGGTCTTGGTCTATTGCAGCAGGTATGAGAACAGGTGTGGGTCTTCCCTCTATAACAGAGGGAAGAAAACATGGGGCAGCCTGTATTGGGGGAAAGCCCACCATCCCAATGTTGGTAGAGTTCTGAAATCCAAAGACTGCCTTGACGGTTGAAAATGTTATGCGCTTTGCTATCTCAAGTGATATGGGGTATATTCGCTTGATGTCTTTGGTATCAATGAGAATCTTTGTCTTTTTGGGATCAAAGCCCACTGCAATTATATCGCAAATGTTCTCTGTTGTATACTTGGATACGTCCTGAAGTGTCCTGTCATCATTGTACAGGAATTTTTCATCATCGGTGATTTGGAAGATGAGATTTACATCAAATTTTTCTTGTAGGTATTTAGTGAAGATCCATGGCAGCAAGTGACCCATGTGGATTGACCCAGAAGGGCCCCTTCCAGTGTACAGGTAAAACTTGTTGCCCCTTTCATACTCTGTCAAAATCTTGTCAAAATCCCTGTGGCTGAAAAAATATCCTAGCTTGAGCATGGGGTGAAGCTCGCCTGTGATCTTTTCAACGCGCGACAATACCTGCTCTGAAATTTTTTCCGTACCAAATTTCTGGATTAGCTTGTCATAATCAATGTCTCCTTCTACACTCCATGGGGTGACTGTGAAGTCTTCAGTCGACATTCATGATTCACTCAGGTTAAGGTTTAAAAAGTCTTTATCCATTTACGCGAGATATTTTGATTATTTTTTCAAATCATGTTGTCAAATCGTACTGTCTTGTCAAATGATTGACAAAAATTTCAAAACCCTAGTGGCCTAGTAGTATGATAAAAAAATAAAAGACTAGCAAGTTTACCACAGTCACAACTGATCCTATTTTTAGAAACTCAAAGAACGTAAATGCTTTGATTCCTTTAGTGTCTGAGACCTGAATTATGATTACATTGCTGGCAGCAGCAAGAATTGTCAGGTTGCCAGATATGGTACTTGCAGCTGCAAGCATCATCCACTGTGCCACGTTATTGCTTGAAAATCCATTGTTTATCATTACATAGTGGTACAGCGAGACAAACGGAACATTGCTCAGTACTTGGCTCAATGTTACACTTGTAGCAGAAATCACTGCATTGCTTTGCAACAAGTCGTGTGGATTTGGAGTTGGCATGTGTGTCATTATTATGGGTATTGCACCTGATGACCAGACTGCCGCTGTAACTATGAACATTGCAGCAAAAAAGACCAAAACAGAATAATCTACATTCTGCATTATCTCTTTGCGTTCCTTGCTTACGAGATAGATTACTGCAGCGCCTGATAGCGCTACCATGCTTATGCCAATGTTTGTAATCTGAAGAAAGCGAAGTGCCTCTGTGACAAAAAAACCGATGATGGTTGCCACAAGTACCCCTATGGAAATTTTTGCAAGTCTCTTGTTTTCTATGGTGGAATGATCCAAGGCAATGCTTTGGTAGTCCACAAGAACAAGTTCCTTCTTGAAATAAAAACGCAGTATATAGTATGTTAAAAATAAATTGATAATTGTGGGTATGGCAAGAAACTTTAGAAAATCAGTAAAGGGAAATGCTATCCCGCTTTGAATTGCAATCAAAAGATTTTGTGGGTTGCCAATTGGCGTCATGGCACTTCCAACCGTAATGCTAAACGCAAGCGATATCAAAAACACTCCGGGCCTGATATTTAGCTGTCTTGATATGTACACAACAAGGGGTATGCCAATTAACGCAATGGTATCATTTACCAAGAAAGCAGAAAGAATTCCCATGCCGACAACAAAAACCATGAGTAATGCATTAACTGATCTTGCTTTTGCGAGCATCTTTACTGCAACCATCCTTAACACCCCTGCCTTCTCAAGGGCAGAGACTATGCTGAACATGCCAAAAAGAAACATTATTACATCAAGTTGCACTGCCTTGAAGGCAGACTCGGGGCTGATTATCTGAAAGCCTATCATTAATACTGCGCCGATCAGCATGGACGCCCATATTGGTATCTTGAATCTTATTCTACCAACTATGAGTATGTAGATGAACACAAAGATTGCAAGCGCAATGTATTCTTTCATGACTGGTTCGTACTAGCTTTCCCCATTAATCTTATTTTCAAGACCAAAAAAGTGCATAGTTTATCGTATTTTGATGTCTATTCTTTTTATAGATCGTCTAACATTATACCACGTATGCAACATTCAACCTCTACAGTATCTAAAAAAACATATCAAGTAATTCTAGATAAAGATGAAGATGGCATGATATTTGCAAGATGCAATGAACTTCATGCTAATGCGGAGGGAAAGACCGAAGCCGAAGCAAAAAGCAGTATCAAAGAAACAATCGAATTGATGGTGGAAGATCTAGGCAAAGATAAAGGTTATAGTCTTAAATTTATTCGCAAGTATAGTGAGTAAACTTCCTAGAGTTTCTGGTAATGTACTGATAAAATATCTTGTCAACAAGAAAGTATTTCGAATATCACGTCAAAAGGGAAGTCATGTTTCATTGCGTAATGATGAACTGAATAGATTTACCTCCGTACCTGCAAAAAATGGCGAACTGGGAGCTGGTTTGACCAAACAAATTCTTGATGATTGCGGAATAATAAGGGATGAATTTACTCTAGATTATCAGAATGGACTGATAAAGTAAAATCGTAGATTGGAAAATTCAACTCCGATCTATCATTAGTTCTGTTTTAAACCGTAAAAAGCATACTTTAAAAAGTCTTTTTGGTTGTTTGTCATAATGTCGCAAGTTTTGCATCCTATAGAGCAAAAGATCCTGAGTGTACTGATTGAAAAACAAAACTTGACACCGGAAGATCTCTCTGAAAAAACTCATTTGTCTATAGATCAAGTAAGGCGCGGCATAGAATGGCTCAAGTTCAAGGAACTGGTACAAGTCAATGAATTAGAAAAAAGTTTTGTCAAGCTAGGAAACAGAGGAAGTGAGGCACTGCAGCATGGGTTGCCAGAGCGACAACTTGTAAATTATCTCAAGTCTATACCAGTTTTCTCATGTGAAATGAGCCAGGCAAAAGACCACCTAAAAAATGAGTTCAGCCCTGCCATTGCAAATGCAAAGAAAAACAGATGGATAGAAATTCACGAAAACAGGATTATGCTTAAAGGATATCACGATACTACCTCGGAAGAGAGAATTCTCAGGATGATTGGATCTAAAAATCCAGCCATGGCATCACTGGATGAAATAGATGACAAGGAGGCACTTGACCTGCTCAAAAAAAGGCCAGAATTTCTTAACTTTACATCTGCAAAGTATTCCACAGTAAATATTACAGAAAAAGGCGCGGACGCTGCCAAGAACACAGACCGGGATACATCTGATTCTGAGATACGGGCAATTGATGTAGAAGCCCACGCCCCTGTGGTCTTTGCAGCAAAGAGTCATCCACTAACAGATGTAATAGACGAGGTTAGAGAGATATTTGTCAGCTTGGGATTTGCAGAACTGGTAGGTAACAGTGCGCAGTCGAGCTTTTGGAATTTTGATGCCCTTTTCATTCCACAGGATCATCCCGCAAGAGAGATGCAGGATACTTTTTACCTAAAAGACATGAACGCCAAGTCTGTTGCAACTCCAAAGCAACTCAGCCAAGTCTCTGTTGCTCACAAGACTGGATGGAGATATGACTGGCGCATGGATGCTGCAAAAAAGATGGTTCTACGAACACATACCACATGCGTAACCATCAGGGAACTGGCAGACTATCAGCATGATGAAGCAAGATTGTTCTCAATAGGAAGGGTATTTCGAAACGAAAAGGTCAGCTACAAACATCTTGTTGAATTTAACCAAGTGGAAGGAGTAGTTGTAGGCAAAAACGTTACTCTGCGGGATTTGATGGGTTTACAGATGGAATTTTATCGTAGGATGGGAATAAAAAAAGCCAAGTTCTGGCCAACATTCTTTCCGTATACCGAGCCCTCTCTCCAATCTATGATATACAATGAAAGACTTGGAAAATGGGTAGAGCTCTTTGGCATGGGGATATTCAGACCCGAAGTCACAAGGCCACTGGGCATAAAGAATCCTGTTCTTGCATGGGGCGGGGGAATAGAAAGAATAGCCATGTTAAGATATGGCCTTGATGATGTCCGTGAACTCTATAACAACAAGTTAAGCTGGCTCAGGAGCGTGCCAAAATGCCAGTAGTTACACTGTATTTTGAGAGACTGACAAAGCTGCTGGGTCGTAAGATTTCAAAAGAAAAGATCACCTCAACCTTGCCGTTTCTGGGATTAGACATTGAAGAGCAAACACTAGATCATGTCAATGTAGAATACAGCCCCAACAGGCCTGACTTTTCAACAGACTATGGAGTAGCAACTGGTCTGCAAGGACTATTAGAAATAAAGTTGGATATGCCACAACTTAAGATCAAAAAGGGAACAGATACGATAAGGGCTGATCTCTCTGTTGGTAAAATCAGGCCCTACATTGTGGCAATCAAGGCCATGGGTGGAAAGATGGATGATGAAACAATACGACAGATAATCACAATGCAAGAAGATCTGCACAACGGCATTGGAAGGCGACGAAAAAAAGTCTCTATAGGAATCCATGATCTGGCAAAGATAAAATTTCCACTAGTGTACAAGGCTGTAGAAAGAACACACAGGTTTGTTCCTCTCACCTCAAACACAGAGATGACTATATCAGAAATACTTGAAAATACCGAGACCGGTATTGCATACAGCCATCTGCTTGAAGCAAGCAAAAAAGTACCTGTTATAGTAGACTCCACAGGAAATACCATATCGTTTCCACCCATAATAAATTCAAAGCTGACAGAGGTTACCTCTAAAAGCAAGGATCTCTTGGTTGAGGTTACAGCACTTGACAAAACTGCCGCTGAAGATGCGCTTGCTGTGGTGGCATATACCTTGCAAACTGTAGGCTTCAAATTATATTCTGTCCGCATATCAGGGTCACGTAACTCTACGGTGTCTTTAGAATCCAGAAAGATGTTACTTGATCCTAGTCTAGTTAACGATACACTCGGATTAAGTGTATCTCCAGCCGTGATGGTAAAATCATTGAGAAAGAACAGACTTGATGCTAGGATAAAAGGAAAGCAGATTCTTTGTCTGATTCCGCGATATAGGACGGACATCTTTGGTCCAATTGATCTAGTAGAGGAAGTGGCGCTAGGATATGGAATCCAGAATCTGGAACCTACTCTACCACCGGCCAAATCCGCTGGTCAAAAAAATCGAGTTACTGTATCTCTGGAAGCGGCCAGAAATACAATGATCGGTCTTGGATATTCCGAAGTGATGAATTTTGGATTGGTGGGAAAACAAATCCAATATGATCTGACAAAAAGAGAACCATCTGGCATCATATCTGTATCTGATTCAAAGAGCCAAGAACACCAGATATTGCGCAATTCGCTTCTTCCGGGTCTGGTTGACACTCTATCAAGAAACATACACGAGTCATATCCGCAGAAAATTTTTGAAACTGGAACTGTATTTTATAGAGATAATCCAATCAATGAAGAGATTCACTTGGCATGCACAAGTGCACACAATGACGTAAGCTATACCGAGATAAAATCTGTCTTGCAGTCGCTTCTAAAATCGGGATTTGATATTGCATGCACTACAAAAATTTCACAGGATCCAATATTTGTGGAGGGAAGGACTGCAGACATACTTGTTGATGGCAAGAAAATTGGAATAATTGGCGAATTGGCTTCTGGAGTGCTTGATAATTTCAAGATGAGAATACCTGTAGCTGGCTTTGAGATAAAACTCACTGGGTTAATATTTGACCAGACATAACCGATTAACGCCCCAAATGCACGCAGACGGACTATGAGGATAAAATATGATTTTTGGTCCACCCAGCCGTGCGACATGGGCACCCCGGTATGAGAACAAGATGAGGGTTTTGGCTAAAATCACCCATGATTCTCTGTGAGTCAGAACCGGGGAACATTTTTATTTTTTGAAAAAATTGACAATCCTAATTATTTTTGCATTTTTGAATGTAAAATAGTATTTTTCATCATGATAACTACGATAAATATTGTAAAGACGAAAACGATAGATCTATTGATATATTTGCCCTGTATAGATATACTATGGCAACCGCATATGTGTTAATAAATTGCGAACTTGGTTCTGAAGAAACAATCATCTCACAACTGAAAGCAATCAGTGGCGTAAAAGAAGTTCATGGCACATTTGGGGCTTATGATATCTTAGCCAAGATTGAATCCCCCACAGTAGAAGCGTTAAGGGAGATAATCACCTGGAAGATTCGCAAAATAGAGAAGATTCGCTCGACTCTAACTTTGATGGGAATAGAAGGTCAAAGTTAACTTTCTTTCTTTTCTATTCACTCTGTATATTTTTCAAGGCCAAAGTAATTTTCCATTTTTTATGCAAAGACCTTTTAATTGTGTTGTAATCTGAGCAAGTGTGCTTCTTCACTTCATATTCCTTGTAAAGGAAGAAGATCTGGAAAAAAATAAGTGGGAATTTCAGTATGTTCAAAAGATGGCCGATTTCTACAAGGCATGGATAGAAAAGACATTCTCGCGCAAAATCGATGTCCAGTCTGATGAGATGATAGTAAGATCCGGAGGTGGGTTTAGGATAATGGACACTCCTGTGCTTTTAGAGGACCATGAAAGCAGGGGGGAAGATGTTTTTCACTTTTATCTGACATACTTTAGACCAATGTGGACAGACTGTACATGTGAAGGGTATTTTGCAGAGAATTTTGGCATGGTATGGTGGCAAAAGAGTCCTCAAAAAGATGACATCGATTTTCTGAGGGAAAAAAACTGTACCAGAGTCTCTCATGAGCTTGCCCATGAGTTTCTCAGACAGGCCAAGTACAAGAACTACAAGGAGATTGTGCATGAGATATGGGATAAACATCTCTTTGCAGCTCTACCATTTGAGTACTATGATATCAACTATAAAAAGACCGAGAAAGATCCTTTCTTTGCTACGCTTGATACATCCAGTCTTAGACTGTAGAAGAATCATATGTTTGCTCTAAACATTGAATTTCTCTTTTATTAGAGTCTTCCAAAAGTTCTATTGTGTTCTCTGTAACTTTGGTTACGTTATTTAATTAAAAAATTGAGTAATAATTGAAATATATTGCATATCTTTTCTACTATTTTCCAGAGCTTCATGTCTTGGCAACAATTGCATCTTCTAAAAGACTATAAGTAAGTGTTTCAGAGTTTTTTCATGCCTGAATTCATTTGTCCCGATTGCGGCCAGAAATTGTTTCACGAAAATGAAACGACATTAACCGTGGAAAAACAAGTTCATACAAAATTCTGTCCTGCTAAAAAGAAGCACTAGCACTTTGTAACAGAATAAATTCTATTTTCAAAATTTGCTGTTTTAAAGTCTATTTTATTTTGTGGATCTTTTTTACGAGTCCTGCTCATCTTCTCTAGCGTGACAAGTGCTTCGCCATCAAAACCTACTGATGAGCCAAACACTCCTTCTGCCAACTGGTTGCCATGCTCACCATTCTTGATATCGTCAACAAGCTCATAAAACTTGATTGCCTCTCTTTTTGATATTGGACCGCCACTTGACTTGTTAAAACCTACTGCAATGTACATGCCATTGTTCTTTACTGCAATTGGAACCTTGTGAATCCTGCCGGATTTACCTGGAATCTTTTCATTTAGAAGTATTTCACACTTGTGAAACATGCTAGACATGTATGCAAAAAAGCGATAGTTTGCAAAGGTTCCATCAGAATTTTCCTCGCAATCCACAAAAACTTTGTGCAGGAGTTCAAGAGCGGCATCATTCATACTTTGCAGACGCTCCTCGATTCTTCCCTTTTTAATCAGCTCTGATTTACAATCTACAGCTATTCTTTCAAGAATGAAAGGAGGCAGATTATAGTTTTTCAGAGTGGAGACATATGTTCCAGTCTTTGAAGCACCAAAGGTAGGAAAATTACTGCGACTCAAAGATTATGTCCCCCAGTTTGATAATAACTAATGTAAATCATTCCCCACTTGATCAACGTATATACAGTTGCTTTTTACTTATAACTGTTCTCTAAAATTGACGATCTAAAAATGGTGGGGCCGACCGGAGTTGAACCGGCGACACACGGGTCACTACAGCTCCAAACTGTACATCATCCTTTCGTCAGTGAAGCTAGTTGAACCACTGGAGCCCTTAGCGGTGATCATGTGATCTATCCTGTCGCCATGCCTGGCTAGGCTACGACCCCACGTTTGGTCAATAA
>JASHOW010000016.1 GCA_030038445.1 Nitrosopumilaceae archaeon | reverse complement strand
TTGAGAAGCCTCCACCTGCAACAGTAACTGAAGAGCCAACTGTCCCATCTGGTGGATTAAGTTGCGTCTGTGGAAGAACTACAAATGGCGTAGAGAAACTATCTCCCGTGTTTGCTGTTGCAGTTATGTTCTGTATTCCACCTGCTGCATTTGGCACCATTACATTGCATGAAATAAGACCTGAGGATACCGGGCATCCAGATTGTGGCGTAACAATGGTACTACCAAATGAGATTGTTGTAGAAGTATCAGAGCTTGAAAATCCGCTTCCTGTGATTTGAGTAGAAGAGCCCGGTGTGCCGTTTACTGGAGTTGCAACTATACCTCCAATTGCAAGAAATGGTCCAGAATCACTGTCACCGCTGCTGCCCGTTGCCTTTATGGTATATGTCCCTGGAGATAGTTGAGTCGGTATGGTAACGGTACAAGAAAATGAATGATTGTTTGTTACAAGAAAGCACGAGGAAGGCACGCTGTTGCCGTTAATGGAAACGGTGACAGATGTGTCATCTGGTGCCAATGCATATGCGCTAACTGTTACGGTTGAACCAGGTATTGCCTGTGACGGGACAATTGAGAGCGGTACTGGTCCGGCTATCCAAAAGTCAATTGGGTCAGAGGTGATTCCAGATGGAAAGCCTTCTGCACTTATGACATGATGTCCTGGTGTTATTGGTAGACCGGATGGGGTAAATGCAGGCACGACAACAGTACAATTTGTAAATGAACCATCTGATGATGCGGGACACCCGTCGTTTTCTCCAGCCACTAATCCTTGCAGATCCATTGCCACGCCGTCAAGAAGTATATCTACGTTATCAGTAGAATGAAATATTGTATTGCTATTTCCAAATCCCGTTCCACTGACAGTTACAGTCCCACCAGGTGCAACATCATCTGCAGACAGGGAAATCTGACCCTGAGGTATTATGACTGAGAAAGTTGTTGTAGATTCTGACTTGGCATTTATTGGGTCTGGCACTATTCCTGCCCACCCATATGCACTAACAACATAATTTCCTGGATTCTCTTGAGGTACAACAAATTGGCATGGACCATTTACATTTAGTTCTCCGTAGCCAAATGTATTGCACCCCTTGCCACTTGGGTTGGCGACCGGGTCTTTACATCCTACCCCTCCTATATCCCCACAAGTATAAGGCTCATAATTGAAATTCACATTGTTCCATGTGTCCTCGGACAAGTAACCGTCACCCCAAACTCTCACAATCGTGCCCACTGGTCCTGAACTTGGAACTAGGTTTATTCCGGAAAGAACATTGAAGGCAACATGTGCATAATCGCCCGAGTTGCCCGTTACTGTTATACGGTTACAATCACCATTTTCATAGCAGGCTGAGCCTTCATCTACTTCCGGCACCTGAAACTGACATGAAAAACTTCCACCAGATACAGAGCAGCTGGATGGAAGGGTAGCATACCCGCCATTGAAAACGTATACACTTATCGAATTATCAGAGCTTGAAAATCCAGAGCCGGCAATAGTGAGCATGTTACCGGGAAGAGAAGACGGGGCAGATACACTTACCGAGGGATTAGCATATGCATTATTTGTCAGAGCTACAAAAATAAAAGCTGCGAACAGCGAGAGTAAGAGTATTGGTCTCATGTACCTTACCTGATCATGATTTTACGAGATTTTATCCTATAAAAAAATGATCATTATAGAATTTGATTTCATTTTTGAAAAACACGATTTTGAACCTATGTGATATAGTTGTTTGCAATATTTTGCAATCGTCTCAAAAATAGTTTACGGATGTGGCGGTGGGACAAATTGTGACGATATTTTGGACCATAAAGTAACCAAAAATCATTGTTGTTTGTTTTCAAAACAAAAAATTTAGAGCGAAAATTAACTTTTGGCTTTTTTCAAAAATGAGAACCATTTTCTTTTTGGTTTTTCTTTTGGAAGTGTCGGTTCGACAACATGAAATATTAGACCATGTTAGGCCCCACTTATGCTTGCTAATCCCCTCTTTTTATCATGATAGTTTTTCTTCGTAAATGTTGCTAGAGTATAGAACAAAGATAGGTTTCAAATCTACACCAATTTTTTATGTTTTAGTTGTAAAGTTAACTCATGAAGTTTTTGTCTATGTCAATTATGGATGGAATTTGCATAATTGTAATTGTTATGTTTTTACTCTTCACCACCTCAAAAATCCAAGATGATCACATAGAGGTTCCCGGATTTGAATTCTTCAAACAAAATTCCAAAAATTATTTTTAAAAGCAAAACCTAGTTTCCACAAGATAAATTATATTCATGGGTTCAGTTTAGCTTTAACTTTAGATACAATTCGTTCTGCCCACCTTATTGAGTTGCTGGCATCACCATAATCCATCAAGTCAGGTTGATATTCAGCAGTATTCTTTTTGTCTATTAGAGACACAAACTGTTTTTCAATTTCTTTATACTCTTGTGGCAAGAGTATTCCTTTAACGAGTGAAAGAACTTCGGTGTGATCATCTATGCCGCGCTTGCCTTTAAATTTCGTAGTCAAGGCATCAAGGGCGTTTATACCACTATGAACTGCGTTTGTCACTGCACTGTTGTATCTTTTATTTTTTAATGATTCCTTAGACGTGATCAGCGCCTCTTCAGCTTTCTTGATATAATTAGCTGCTTTTGATGGATCTACAGATTTTGCCATTTATGAAACATGTATACTTTTACCACATATTAGAATATGATTATCAATGATTGATTGTATCAGGTGTTCTTTTTGTTTGGCTTTGAATTCTGTTTGAGTAAATACTATTGGAGATATACTACCATGAAATATTGAGAATATTTGTTCACTTGCTTCAGCTATTTTTTCAATAGCGTTATCATGATCATCTGAGATTACTAAAAGATCTATATCACTATCTATCTTTTCTTTCAGATGTGCAACACTTCCAAAAATTGCTGCAGAGATAACCTTCTTGGTATCAAGATATTTCTCCAGAAGAGAACGGAGTTCAAATAAAGTACTTGTTTCAGCTTTGATCATTGGTTCTAATATTTTAGTCAGAATGTAGCTTTTCTTGTTTAGTTCTAACTGATAAGCCCTTCCCACTGGTTGAATCTTTATGATTCCAAATTTTTCAAGTTTGTGAACGGTAAGCGCAGTTTCATTTGGGGAGGTTTTGGCTTCTTCTGCCAATCCCCTCACGGTAAAGACCTTACCTTTGTAATTGATCATCGTGCGTATCAAAGTTATGGCTACCTTGTTTCCGAGTACTTCTTCTAGATATCTATGTAATAGCATTGTCCCATAATAAGGACATATGTCCTATATTTAAGACATATGTCATAACCATAGGACAATACTATTTGTGGTCATGGCAGAATGTGGCCCACGCGATTAGAATATCTTCAGATTGCATGGCGGGGAAAGCATGTCTGATGATGAATTGTTAGTTCAATACAGTTTCTGGTTCAAGAAGGCATCATTCACATCAAATAGGTCCAGTCCGCACAGGTAGGCACTGGCAAAATAAATTATTTTGAAAACGCATGTCTTTTTTTATATGTACACAGAGATTGACTCAAAATTTTTGGAGGTGCCCCTCCTAGAGACACTTTACTCACAAGAATCTGTCCAAGATTTTTTAAAAGTAATTTTAAAAACAAAAACCTAGTTTCCACTAGATACAATTTACAAATAAAAAATGACGTAGTAAAATCGTCGCATATAGTCTCTATGTACGTGACTGAACTGATGTATTGGGTTGTTAGTGACAGCCAGCTCACCCCTCGCCGAAGCTTGGGATTTATACTGCTGTTCTATCAACGCGATCTTCTTTCGCCACCCTTCACCTAAACGGACGGATACCTTTTCTCGGGATGGGTTTCCTCCTTAGATGCTTTCAGGAGTTAGCCCAAATAGCTTAGCTGCACGGCCTGCCCTGTCGGACAACCGTTAAACCAGTGGCTACGCTGCTCTGTTCCTCTCGTACTCGGAGCAACTTCCCCTCAAGTATCCACGCTTCCATCAGGCAGAGTCCGACCTGTCTCACGACGGTCTAAACCCAGCTCATGTTCCCCTTTAATAGGCGAGCAGCCTCACCCTTGGCCCCTGCTGCAGGGCCAGGATGGGAAAAGCCGACAT
>JASHOW010000015.1 GCA_030038445.1 Nitrosopumilaceae archaeon | reverse complement strand
TTTTTTTGATATATTGCATACTTTGAACTATCAAATAACTGTGCAACTGCAGCATTTAAAATCTGATCTTGTGGAATAGTCTGTATTGATGGCGGTATATGTTTACCTTGATAATAATAAATTGCAAAGTTTGCCTCCATATCAGGATTCTCATTTGAAAATACCACCAGTGCCGTGTCTGACTGGTTATCTTGACTTATAGGAATCCATCCGTGTGGAGGCAAGATAGAAAAGTTGTATGTTGGATTACTGTATGTATTTGTCTGAATATTTGCAGGATTAAATAGTGAATTTGTTGCACTTTGCGCAGTAGCGTTTTCGTCTGCTGATGCAGGATTGATAAAGAAAGTTAGAGCAAGTCCTAACAAAAAAGAACAAAAAATTAGTCTCAATTAAAGAGTTTTCCAGAACCTGTTATAAGAAGTATTGCGATTTTTATTTCTAAAGATCACCCAAGTAAAATAACAAAATGCCTTTTGATACTGTGATGTGATTTATCGTAAGTGAATTCTCGATATGGGATTTGTGATCAAACAGATTTTTATTCTATCTTGCTTGCATAATTTTATGCTAAGATATCTGTTGTTGATTCTACTTTTTATTCCTGCCCAATCGTTTGCCTTTACAACCGGGCAAAACGCTACATTGGTTATAGGTCACACTGATTTTAATGCTGGTGGAACCATACATGATAACGCAACATCAAATGTTCTGTATTCACCAGATGGCATAGCATTTGACAAATCCGGCAATCTCTGGGTTGCAGATACTGGGTTTAACCGCGTTCTCAAGTTTGTCCCTCCATTTACAATTGGCGAAAATGCAACGCTTGTAATAGGTCAAAGCAATTTTACGTCCACAGACGCAGTACTGTCTGCAACTGGACTTAATCAGCCTTATGGCTTGGCATTTGATAAAGATGGAAACCTCTGGGTTGCAGATACAAATAACAACAGGGTAGTGGAGTACAAGACACCACTTACAACAGGCGAGGCCACGTCACTAGTGCTTGGCTCTCCAAGTTTTGATAAGGGCATGTATCCTACAACAGCAAGCTCGCTTGCAGCTCCATACGGATTGGCATTTGACAAGTCAGGAGATCTCTGGGTTGTAGATTACTACAACAACAGAGTTCTGGAGTTTGTTCCTCCTTTCGAAAACCAAATGAACGCATCACTTGTGCTAGGACAATCTGATTTTACTAGTAATTCTGATGGCTCTACACAAAATAGCATGAATCTACCAAGTGCTGTTGCATTTGATGCTGCCGGAAATATGTGGATAACTGATAGCCTAAACAACAGAGCGCTAAAATTTACGTCGCCCTTTTCCACCGGAGAATCAGCATCTTTGGTAATTGGACAAGAGAACTTGACTACAAATTTTGCAGGTATTGCAAATAACTCACTGAACACTCCATACGGAATAATATTTGACAAGTCTGGAAACTTGTGGATAACAGATGGAAATAATGCACGAGTTCTGGAATACCTACCGCCATTTAGCAATGGTATGGCAGCATCCGTTGTTTTAGGACAAATAAATTTTGTTGGTATGCACGCAGGGGCATCATCTGGCATGCTGGCTGAACCGTACGATGTAAAGGTAGATGATGCAGGTAATATCTGGATTGCTGACACTGACAACAATAGGATACTGGAATTTGCTACAACTACATACGTGCCAGAATTTGGCTCTATTACACCTGTAATACTGCTTCTTTCAATCACATGTATTGTGATTTTCTCCATACGAAATAAATTGACGGGCATACCATGACGCTAGATCTTTACGTAGGTTGCAAATAGTTGCAAATTAATGCTATCTTCTTAATAACTAAATATGATCACAACACACAGAAACTGTAGGAAAGTTGGATATATGACAACCCCATCCTTCTGACTTGCCTACAGTTTCTTTTTGGGTTATGTTGTCAACCTGTAGGCTTTGCGTGATCTTATGAATCGTATCATGTGCGCAACACCAATAAATGGCCATGCCAACGCTATGAAAATAAAGATTATCCAGACCAAGCCAGAATTAAAATTATTTGCAAATGTGTTTAGCGGAAAGAGGTATTGTTCTATGTTGATAGGAATATACTGTCCAAGCGCATATGTTATCAAGTTTTGAAATGCATTCCACCCTACAAATATGGTAACAAAGAAAAGCACTGACTTTTTACCTATGTATCTTTGAAATCCCCTTTTTTCAAGCCTTGCAAGCCTTTCATCAAGCGTTCTGATCTCTTCATGTAACATGTTTATTGCATGCTCTGCATGTTTTTGTAGTGATTCGGAATCCTGTGAACCAAGATACAGTGGGATTATACTTTCTAGATACTTCTGATCAGATAGCGGTAAAGTTTTGCCCTTTGTTAGCAATTCTAAGATGTGTTCTAGTCTTCCACGGTCGCCCTTACCGAGCACAATGATCTGTTGAACACAACTTGCCAAGTTTTCAGACAATATGTAAGTAGAAATTCTAGCCCAGATAAAAGCGATAAGGATAACATCAATCACTGTAGGAATGAATTTTTTACTTATCTCTATAGATAGTTTGCTCTTACGAGTTTTTTAGCATCTTGGTTGCATCTTCTAAAAATAGTCCCTTTATTCTCTTTCATATCTGATATCGTCTTTCTCTTCTGTACTAGTTAGATGCTTCGCATATGATATCCTCTCATAAAGATAAAAAAATGAAACTATTTCAAATCAAAGAGCGATTGGTCTTTGGCCATGTGATACAATCACCTCATTTATTCCATCTATGATATTTTTAATTCCGATATATTGGTTTTTTATCTTGGACAATTCTGGCTTTATTATGTTAAGGTAATGTAGTTTCTTTTTAACCTGCCTTGTTTTTTTTGTTTTTGACCATGAAGCATTCTTCAATTCTTTAAGACATGTGGAGATCTCGCAAAGCTTGATGAGCTTTACTTCAAGGGAAGATTCAATCAATTGTTTGACATATTGTTTTTCTATCTGATCTTTCGGAAGATTGGTGTCCTTAAATGATGCAAGAACAAGTACAGCTATTCTACTGCCAAACCTTCTATCAACTTCATCAAACGTCACCTTGATATCATTCATGATATCGTGTAACCATGCTGCTGCAAGAACTTCCTGATCTGTTATTCCAAGATTTTTAAGCCTAGTTACTACTCCTTTCAAGTGATCCAAGTAAAAAACATCGTCTCCTTTTCTCATGCTAGAGTATTTTTCCTTAACAAATGACTCTGCGGCTTCTACTGTTTGCATTATTTCTCTGCTTTTTTGCCCACGACAGGCCTGATATACATTCCAAGATCGCAACACTCGTTTCGTAGAGCAGGCATGAAGAACTTAAATAAGATTCAAAGAAATTCCAAAAGGCCTGACATGCACTATAACTACTCGCAAAGGAAAAATACGAGTCAATGTCAAACTCCTTGTGCACTGGAAATCTTACCTGATTTTGTCTTTGGCAGTGATCTCTTTGGCAGGTGCGCCATCATTTGCACAATCAACCAATAGTTATACGATAAAGAACCCACAGGGTGGACAACCTTACACTGTCAACTATACAATAACAGGCGCAACGATAAACAATATGTTGATCAATACACATGAAACATCACTTGTAATTTCTATAAATTCCACAAGCGATGGAACTTTGACTATCGATCTTCCTAGGACATTAATAGATGCAAAGAATGGCGTCAGCGATGATCAATTTATCGTGTTGGTAGATGATACGTATACAAATTTTCATGAAACCAAGACTAGTACTGATAGAACACTCTCTATTGCATTTACTGGTGGCACTGAAAGAATTGAGATCATAGGAACCCAGGCCCTTCCTGAATTTGGTCTGATGTCATGTATAGTTCTAGCAACCTCCTTGTTATCTGTAATAGTAATCTCCACTAGGGTAAGACTGAGGCTGTAGGCTGCACCTATGGCTTAGCTAAAACCTGCTCCAAACTCATCGCCATGTTGAAGAGGGTCAACCAAGTCAGAATTTTTTAGTTTTAGATACAAAAATGCTTCATTGACTAACTGTGATGCATGTTCTCCGCTTAGATGGAAATGCTGTTCTACAAAATCATGATATTTTTGTAACCTTGCAGGATCTTGTTCATCAAGTGATGTGCCATCGGCTATAATTATTGCTGCAATCTTTTCAATTTGAGAGTTGTATTCTGATTCGCTCAATATCAACCATCGACAAATCTACCTTTTAAGCGTTGGAATATAATTTTTCAACTAGTTACATGATATGTTTTGTATCTGCAATTGTGATAAAATCATCTCTAGTTATCTAAATCATCTTCCTCATATTCCTCGTCGAGATATTCTGTGTTTTCTTCATCTTTTTCTGTTGTCTCGTCAAGAAATTCATCTTTTGGCTTTTTCTGTTTGTCTGCCATGTGTAAAATTATTAAACATGGTACATGAATATTGTGTCTATGCACGTATGAAATTGTAAACAAACCTTCAGACCGCTTGTCTTCTGTGTTGCTACCTGATTTAGTTTCTTTGCAGGTATTCTTGTAAGAAAACAGCATTGTTGTGTTTTGTGTCTTTTGCAGAATAGAGAAGTGTTATAGCCCCTTTTTCTTCTTCTAGGGACCTAATGGTTCTGATAATGCTTTTCTTCTCTAGTTCTTTGTGATACCTCTCTTTGAATCCTGGCCATTTTTCTGGATCATGTGAAAACCACTTCCTTAGACTATCGCTTGGTGCCACATCTTTGAGCCATAGATCTATCTGGGCAGATTCCTTGGACATGCCTCGTGGCCATAGTCTATCAACCAGAATCCTAAAACCATCTTCTTTAGATGGCGGCTCGTAAGCCCTCTTTGTTCTTATCAAGAATATGGTGAATTTTTTTCACTTGAATAAAAACTCAAGCACTATTTTCGAAAATTCAGCAGACCTTTCTTGATACGGAATGTGTCCACACCCATTCATAGTAACAAATTTGCAATTTGGAATCAAATCCGTAAACTCTTTGGCATATTCTATTGGAATCATCTTGTCTTTGCTTCCCCATATGAGAAGCACAGGAATCTTGATTAACTGCAATCTTTCTGTCATGGCAGGAGAGTTTTTCATTCCTAAAAGTGTGGAAAGAAAGACCATCTTTGCGTTGGGCCTTGTCATGTTTAAAATAAAGTTCTCAACTGATTGGTTGTCTATCTCTAGGTCTTCTCCTACCATCATCTGGTACGCATTTCTTACAGATTCGTGAGTAGGGCATAACGCAGCCATGGTATATGCATCAAGAACAGGAGTGGCTTTCTTCATTATCCCAGCAGGTGATACCAGTACAATCTTTTTAATAAAAGGCAGTTGTGTAGCAGCACATTCCGCAACAATCTCCCCTCCAAGGGATGTGCCAACCATGGAAACACTATGCAGTGACAGTGCATCCAGAAAGCCAAGCATTGTTTCTCTGAAGAACTCTGGTGTGTAATCTGTCTGCGGTTTGTCACTTTGGCCGTATCCTATCAAATCTGGTGCGATCACCCTGCATCTTTTGCTCAAAAATGGAATTACACCTAACCACCTCTCTGCCATTCCACCCAAGCCATGAAGTAAGACTATTGCATCTTTTGAATCTCCATCTTCCAGATATCTTATCTTGTTTCCGTTAACTGTAACATATCTCTCTTGCATGTTTGAGTTAATGGATTCTGTCATGACATAAGTTTTTGCCAAGTTGGATTATTTTACCAGTTTTGACAATTTATTCACAGCATG
This sequence comes from Nitrosopumilaceae archaeon, assembly GCA_030038445.1. Taxonomy (GTDB): domain Archaea; phylum Thermoproteota; class Nitrososphaeria; order Nitrososphaerales; family Nitrosopumilaceae; genus Nitrosotalea. The sequence continues at coordinate 5,904 of JASHOW010000015.1, read as the reverse complement.
TAAACCCAAGCCAATTTTTTGTTGTATGCTTTATCTGATCTTAGGGCTTTCTAACACGGGATGTAAAGAGTTTGAGAGTGCTCTTGAATAATAGTCCAACATCAATCGTATGTATTCATCAAGTGTCTTGACTGCAGATATTTGTGCCTGTAAATATGTTTTCTGAATATTGTTGACTATCTCAATTTGAGTCATTGTTGACTTGGTAGCTGCCTTGGCATATGTATCAAAGGACTGCATTGCTCTCTGGTTTATTCCCATTCTGGCCAAAATCTCATTTTCTGATATGTAACATGCTCCAAAAAGATCTTGTAGTGAATGAAGATACTCTGTATAAAAATCAGAATACATCTGCATGTTTATAGGCAAAAGAGACTCTATTTTTTCAATTACACTATTGGCATTAGTGTGCATTATGTCGCAAACAGAGATAGAAGGTTTGCTTGCAGCGAGGTCTGTTTTATCGTGGGCCTTTTTTTGTGACATTGGTAATATTATACATGGGTCTCTTTTAACGATTTGTGAGTATGTGTCGTCTGGATATTTGCAAATGACGCAACTATGAGACAAAATAGATGCTGTTGTTGCTTAACTTTGTTAACTATCATACAGGTGCAAAGGTTTCTTGCTGTCTCCAATTAGAAATGGCAATATCTATAAGCTGTGCATACTATCATATTATACTCAGAATGGCTTCTACTGAAAGTTATAAAAAATCACTAGGGTATTATGGGCATGTATCATTATTTTGGACTGATCTAATATCGCTTATGTCAAGCAGGCCGAACTCTCTAATGTCGACAGGACCATTTCGGAAATTGGGTGTTAACAGCAAGAAGATAAGCGCAGAAATGATTGAGGTCAATCAGGAATTGGCAGAATTTAACACAAGAATTACAGAATACTACAAACAACTCACAACCACCTGGAACGAGGCGCAAAAACAGTTTGAAAAAAAAGTTCCGGAGATCCCAACAGATGCAGAACATCTTGATTCCACAAAACGCATATGGATAGACATATTCGAAAATTACTTTACACGGCTGTTTGATTCAGTAGAATTTGCAGAAAATTTCGGAAAACTAGTGTCAAGTGAACTTGAGCTTGCAAAGCGCTGGAACAATATAACATCGCTCATGCTGGAAACCGTCAACATGCCAACCAAAAAAGAGATCGACGAGATGTACAAAGAATTACACTTGTTGCGAAAAAGAGTTGCCAAACTTGAAAAAATAGATAATGTTGGAGTGAACACAAATGACAAGTGAACTTAGGATAGATCCACGTATAGTGGCAGAATTTCTGCAAATGAATAAGAACATTTTAGAGGCGCCAAAGCTGGTCGCCGCACCTGACGAGATAAGCCTGGAGATGACCCCGTACGATGTCGTGTATTCTGAGGGAAAGATGCGATTGCTGCACTTTATCTCTCCAGAACCGAAACAGGCAAGAACCCCGCTACTGATAACATACGCCTTGATAAATCGATATCATATTCTGGATATTCATCCACAAAAAAGCTGGGTGCGAAACATGCTAGAACAAGGCCTTGATGTCTATCTGATAGATTGGGGGACTCCTACAGAAATGGATAGGTATCTTGGCTTTGATGACTATGTAAATGGCTACATGGACAATTGCGTAAATTTTGTTCTTAACGAGTCATCTGTTGAGAATGTCTCGATGCAAGGATATTGCACAGGAGGAACGCTTGCAACTGTCTATGCTTCATTATATCCAAAGAAGATAAAAAACTTGATTCTTACTGCGCCTGTAATTGACGGAAGCAAGGATAGCACGGTAGTGGCAAATCTGGCAAAACACATGGATGTGGACAAGATGGTAGACGTGGTGGGAAACATGCCTCCGGAATTTATGTACTATGTATTTTCAATCCTCAAGCCATTTGAACAGGGCCTTGAAAAATATGTCCAGTTCTTCAAAAACATACACAACAAGGATTATGTTGAAAATTTTATCAGAGTAGAAAAGTGGCTAAGCGATACTCCACCTGTTCCAGGTGAACTCTTCAGGGAATGGGTTAAAAACATCTATCAGGACAACCTGTTAATTAGAAACCAGATGTATGTGGCAGGAAGGCAGGTCAACCTAAAAAACATATCAATGCCTGTCTTTACACAGGTGGCAGTAGGAGACCATCTGGTATCTCCAGAGTGCAGCATGCCTATACATTATGCAGTATCAACAGAAGACAAGACATTACGAATCTATGCCACTGGGCACGTGGGAATGATAGCCAGCTCGTTTTCCCAAAAAAGAGTCCTGCCAGAGCTTGGTCAGTGGATAAAAGAAAGATCTGAAAAATAAAAAAAGAATTAGAAAATATCTAATTTCTTGTTGGTGTCCATGCGGAGAACCATGATTGCAGTACGTTTGCATTCATATCTGAAAATGCTTTTGTATTGTCATTGAATGTCTTTACGTTCTGTCTTACTGCATCAATTGCTGCAAGCACTGCTTTGCTTTGAACCGAACTTGTCTTTACTATCTCTTCTGTAGTGTCATTGACCACTTTGAGGTATGATGATGGCACGTTTGTAGATAGACCTGTTCGTGAAGCATATTCCTGGTGCATTGCGATTGCATTCTCGATTGTATTTTTGCATGCTGTTGCATATTCTTGCTGTAGGTTTGTTACTGCCTGCAAGTACTGTGCAACGTTTTTCTCTGTCTCGTCAAAATATCGGTTGACATTTTGTTTGTATACTGCAAATATCTCCTTTGTCTCTGTTGCTTTACTCATTCTTTCACCTCCTGTTTTTGTTTTCTTCTTTCTACCGGAATGACAATTACTTGGATGAGGTCATCTTCATTGATTCCAAGGGCCTCTCGTTCTGCTTCCGGTATCGAAATACGGCCATTACTTCCAACTGATGTCTTGAAGGTGCCCCATGATAGAAGTGAGGGTAGAAATTGTAACGGGTTGAAGATGTTGTGCATGCCTTTATACTGCATGTCAGAGATGTTTTGGACAAACTCTGATTGGGCCTTTCTTGCCTTGTCTGTCATATCCTTTAGTGTATCCAAGGGGTTGAATTGGTTGTTCTTGTCCATCATCTGGCCAAAAGTCTTCATAAAATCCATTTGCGCCTTTCCACTTCTCTGTATCCACTCGCGAAACATCTCAGTAGGATCATACTGGTTTGTATTGCCAGCCAATGGTAATAGAAACCACTCAGCGATATTTAAGTCTGTTGCTGTTCTGCCAAGACCAGCCTTGATCCTATGAATTCTAGAATTGATTTGGAGAACAGATCTGGCTTTTCTACATGCGGCAGGTGACCACAGTCATCTATCTTAAGAAAGATGCACCCTCTAATGGCGGAGGAAAATTGGCTGGCATACGAGATCGGTATCACTACATCTTGCTTTCCCCAGACCAGTAGTGTCGGGATGGCTATCTTTCCTAGGCTTTCGCCTATGTTAGAATTTTTTATTCCAAGAACTGAGGAGATAAATGCAAGTTTTGCGTTTGGAATGGACATTCGTTTTACAAAATCAGATACGGTAAACTCATCTACAGTGCCTGAACTTGACATCATCTCAAAGGCAGCCTTGGCACTTGAGTGGTTGGGGTAGAGTGCAGCCATCATGTATGCATCAATTGCAGCAGTAGAGTACTTCATGGCACCGGAAGGCGCAACAAGAACAAGCCTCTCTATGGTGCTATTGATGGCGGCACACTGGACAGCAATCTGTCCTCCAAGTGACGTACCAACAAGAACTGTTGTCTTTAGGCCCAATGTGTTGATAAAAGCGGAAAGAAACTTGCCAAAAAACTCTATAGTATAATCATATGACGGCTTGTCGCTGTACCCAAAGCCGATCACGTCTGGAGCTATAACCCTATACTTTGGGCTCAACAGGGGAATTACCTTTAACCACCTCTCAGCAGATCCGCCAAGTCCATGCACAAGGACGATCGCCTTGTCTGACTTGCCTTCTTCAAGATATCTTATCTTGTGCCCCCACACATCTGCAAACTTGGTTTGCAACTAAAGATACGAAGAAGACAACTATGATAAGTCTTTTTCGTTATAATCATTTGACATGATGTAAACTGTATTTGGTCTACTTTACTGTCTGCTAGTTATTCGATCGCTTTTGCAAGTGCCTCTTTGGCATCCCTTTCGCCCCTGTCTATTAACTCTCTTATTGTGGCAATTGAAAAGTCTGCATCTTCAAAGAGGAAATGAAAATGCTCGTGGCGTTGTACTCTTATTATCTTGTCTATGATGCCACCCCTCTCAGAAGCAAGCTTCTCATACTCCTTTTCTATGCTTGCAATCTTAGATCTGGCATCTTCATTAAGCGTTGAAGTGCCTAGTATGTCGTGCATCTGGCGTATCAACCTCAGGTATCTTGTAACCACCTTTGACATGTGCATGTTGTGTTCTGTCTTGTCTGTGTACATGATGTCTCTTGCTCTGTGCCATACCTCGAACATGTTGTTTGGGATCTCTGGATGATCTTTTGGAAAGAGATCGACGACATAGACTTTTTTGTCGTACTTTGGAGAGGCATTGATCACCTCGCGAAGTGGCGTGTTGCTAAGAAGCGTCCCGTCCCAGAGATATTTTCCGCTCTTTTGGGTCCATGATATTCCATAAAATGGATACCCTGCGCTGGCAAGAACATGATCTGCCTCAATCTTGTCATACTTGCTATCAAAAACAGACGGCTTGGCATTTTGAATGTCTGTAGATGTTATTATCAGCCTTGGGCTTTGAGAATTGGTTATCTTTTTAAAATCTACATACTGGTTTAGTGTCTGCTTGAGTGGAGTTATGTCGTAGATGTATTGCCAGGAATATGGCATGAAATAGTCTACGCTTGGCAAAAACCACTTTGGAAAGAAGGCCTTGGGATTTCCAAAAATTGCAGAATACGTTGATGCAAAGTATGGCCTTATCTCATCAGCCAAGCCAGGAGGTGTAACACCCTCTGCCAGGTCCAACCAAAACTCCTCCAATGCCTTGGCAGGATCGTCATCCTTGCTTCCAACAATGATTGAAGCATTGACTGCTCCAATAGAGGTTCCTGCAACAATGTCAAACTTGATGCCATGCTTGTACAAGGCCTTGTAAACTCCACACTCGTATGCCCCAAGAGATCCGCCTCCCTGCAATATAAGAACTGTCTCAAACTGTAACTCTTGTTTCTCACGAGATGACAACGATTGCATCTGGTCTTTGTTTCTCTGTTAAAATATTAAAAGCTTTGAAAAAGTGCAAATTATTCATTTGCAACTCCAATTGGAAGATTATATATCTGATTTTATTTTATACATGGTATGGTAATCAAGACAATAAATCCTACAACAGAGCAAATCTTAGCGCAATATGATGTCATAAAAAAAGAAGAGCTGGACAAAAAAATTGTAAAGTCAAAAAAGGCCTTTCTGGATTGGAAGGGAAATATCAAAAAGAGATCTGATTTTCTCAATATCTTTGCTGATGTTCTACGAAAAAACAAACAGCAACTTGCACTGACTGCCACAAAAGAGATGGGCAAGACAATCAAAGAATCACTGTCCGAGGTTGAAAATGTGCATGGGTGATGGAATTTTATGCAGACAATGGCGCAACTTTTCTTCATGACGAGTCCATAAACACAGATGCTAGAAAAAGTTTCATCGCGTTTGAACCAGTCGGCGTGATTGGAAGCATCATGCCATGGAATTTTCCATACTGGCAAGCCCTCAGGTTTGCGGCTCCATCGCTGATGGCAGGAAATACCGTCGTCCTCAAGCCTGCAAGTGCAACAATGCAGTGTGGAATTGAGGTTGAAAACATGTTTGGCAAGGCGGGGCTGCCAGAGGGGGTCTTTCAGACAGCCATTGCAGACTCGACAATGGCAGAACAACTTGTAGATTCTGTTGAC
>JASHOW010000014.1 GCA_030038445.1 Nitrosopumilaceae archaeon | reverse complement strand
CTTCAAATGTGTGAATCTCGCTTTTTCTTCGCTTGTCAAAGCCTACGATGAGAACATCCTTGTATGAAAATGGCTTGCCACTTCCAACATATCTTGAAAAATCCAGATTATGGTATACGAAAGGAACTGGCGTGGCCCTTATTCTGCTGATGTCATGCTCGCCCAAAATAAAAAACGACTCTATATTGTTCTGCCTTAATCTCTTTAGCGCGTTTGCTAGTGTGACTATTGCCTTACCGCTTGGGTTTGGCACATGGAAGATATCGCCAGCCAGAATAACAAAGTCAACATGATCTTTTATCGATGTGTCTATAGCTTGGTTAAATGCAGAGTAGATGTCTTCTTCACGCTCTTCTGAATGGTACTGTACAAATCCAAGATGCGTGTCAGATATGTGTGAAAATATCATGCCTTAATCAAGTAAGAGGTCCTTCTGGATTAGCCTCTGCGTTGTCTCTTTTGCAATGTCTTTGAACTTGTCTGTCTGGTTCCATTCTGACACTGCATCTAGGTCAGAGCCGGAGCGCTTTCCCTTTACCTCGTCTATGTGTACTATGGACGGAAGGTTTACCCACTGGCCGATAAAGACGGCATCGCCTATGTTCAGAGATGATAGCTGCAAGATGAGGTCCTTGCTTAGGGACTCGGCTGCAGATGCTATCTGTTGCTGGTCGTCGTCTTGGACTATTTTCATTATGGCAAGAGACCCCATCTGGCTGAGCACGTTTGGGTCTATGTTTCGAGGCCTTTGCGACACAACACCTAGGCCTATGCCAAACTTGCGCCCCTCCCTTGCCACCTTTGATGCCCAATATTTTGTATCGGTATGCTCGCCCTTTGGTATGAAGACATGAGCCTCTTCTATTATTACAAAGATTGGTGCCAAGAACTTGTAGCTTCGCTTGTGGGTTGCCTTGCCTTTTCTTTCCCAGACTGATTCTTTTCTCTGCTGCAGCAGCTCCTGCAAGTAATATGAGAGTCCTGCATTTGCCTGCCTCTCGCTTAGCTCTGCTATGTTCAGTATGTTTACTCTTCCCTCCTTTATCAGATCCACAGGGTCACCGCAGTCAGGATCAAGTATGTCTGAAAACCTGTGCTTGGCATCATCTATCTTGTCAAGCACCCTGCTTGCACTGTCTGCATAGCCCTTTGTGGTGCGGCCAAACAAGGCAACATTTTCTTCAAGTGTTGCCCAAAACTCCTTTGACTGCTTGACAGATTCTGTAAACGATTCGCGCAGCACCCTTTGCTGCTTGTCTGCATTCTCGCGAAGCTCAATTACCTCGGCAAGCTTGTCTGCAGGCAAAAGCCTTGGATTTATTTTTGCCACCATGTAGTTCATCTTGGAGACATCCAAGTTTTCATAGTCATTATGATAATCAAAGATAACAAGTGTACCGTTCAGGGAGGCAACATGTTTTGCTATGAGCGAGACCAAGTTGCTCTTTCCCATGCCTGTCATTGCAAGAATTGCCAAGTGTCTTGATACAATCTTGTTGATGTTTATCCTGGCCTCGATGCTAGCGTTTCTCAAAAGCGCGCCTATTCTTATCCACTCTTTGCTGGCAGGGCCAAAAATCATTGCAAGGTCCTGCTGTGTAGCTTCAAGAACCGAGGTACCAGGTAGCGGTGGGACTGCAGGAATTATGACATGCCCTTTTTGCAACTTGTCCAGAAATCCAAGTATGCCAATCTTTACCTTGTAATTTTTGTCCCTAGAGTTGATCTCTGCAACCTCTTTGCTTTCTATTGCCTCGTCAAAGTTTCTGACATTTGTCAGTGCCTCGCTTGATATTGCAGACTTTTCGACCAGCCCTAGGATCTTGCCGTCTTGTGAATCAATTATGACATATTCTCCTACTGAGAGTGGCTTTGATGATTGTGCAGTTACCTCTGTTGGCTTTGATTCTCCAATTACTACGCCTATTGTCAATTCAATACCTCCCTGGAGCCAACCTCGTTTGCAAGTCCGTACAAACTAACAAGCCTTGACAGGTCGGCATTTGTTATTTTGCAATTTTCATGGGCAAGCTTGAGAGCATAAGGATATCCACCTACGCTATTCTTTGTAAGTCTGTCCAAAAGTGACCTTATCTCATTTTGGTCAATGCCGGAGCCGAGAAGCTCTATCTTGATTAGTGGCGTGGAATCCCTAAGCCTTGCATATACATATGAAATAACTTTGCCTGGACCAAGTTCCTTGTCAACAAATATCTTACTAAATCCTGGTTTTTTTAGCGCATGATTGTAATAGAAAATGTCTCCTGCAACGGCACCAAATCTCTCAAACTGCTTTCTTGCAGAAGATGTTTTTGATATGAATACGACATTGTTTCTTTTTTTGATAGATGATGTAATCGAACTTCCAAGTGATGACTGTCTTGTGAGAAACTGTGAGTAAAGCGAGCCGTCAAGCACAACTAGGTCAGCCTTGTCTACCGAAGATGCACAGGCCTCCACCTCCATCATGCTTGCCTGCGTCTCAAGTTCTGGAGAGGGCTGTCCAAGTCCTTGGCTGTGGTTTTCTGCTATTATGGTGCCGTCTGATTTTATCGACACGCCTGTGACCACCCAAAGCTCCAGCCCTTGGAATTTTGTGCTGTTATAACTGCTATCTATTCCTGCAATATCTGCATCCTTCTTCTGTGGCTCATACTCTATCCAGTTTTCCCTTGCTGCCTGTATTATGGCATCAAATTTTTCACCCTTGAATATGGATCTTGCCTCTTCTCGCTTCTTTAGGGCGTCGCGATAGACCGTGTTGAGCATAAGACACCTTTACTTGTAAGGATAAAATGTTTCGCGTTTGAAAAAGATCTATGCCTGAGTTAACACATCTTCAAACTATTTTATGTGGTGATTACATAGTAACCATATGTTTGAAAACGAAAAGACATGGGCTAAATTTGTAGAAAATAACAATACTGATGAATTTCATAAAAGATTTGACAGTGCGGTAGAACAAGTACGAAAGGACTTTGGCAAAAACTATCCAATGATAATAGGAGGAAAGGAGATCTTTTCAAATGACCAGTTTCAGGTGCATTCGCCTGCAGACAAGAACTTGGTTCTGGCAAGTTTTCCCTTGGCATCCAAGGAGGATACACTGCATGCAATAGAGACCGCCAAGGATGCCTTTTACAAGTGGTCTCTTGTGCCATACCAAAAGAGGGTACAGATATTTCGAGAGGTTGCAGATCTCTTCTCGCAGGAAAAGTTTCAGCTTGCAGCTATCATGAGTTTTGAGAACGGAAAGAACAGACTGGAGGCCATAGGGGATCTTGATGAGTCAATTGACTTTATGAGGTTTTATGCAGAACAGCTTGAGGTAAATCAGGGCTTTGCAAAGGAGACACAAAGCGCAAACAAAAATGAAAAGACCAGCAGCGTGCTCAAGCCCTATGGAGTCTGGGGAATAATATCTCCGTTTAACTTTCCATCTGCAATATCCATAGGCATGAGCGCAGGCGCACTCATAACGGGCAATACTGTTGTGCTAAAACCATCAAGCGATTCTCCAATATCTGCATTCAAGTTTGTCGAGGCAATCTATCACAAACTTGCTCCGTCTGTGATAAATTTTGTACCTGGTGCAGGAGGGGTTGTGGGAAGAACAATACTAGAAAGCCCTATGGTTGACGGGATTGCATTTACTGGCTCCAAGGAAGTTGGGATCTCCGGGTTTAACATGTTTGTAGGAAAGACGCCAAGACCGTTTATCTCAGAGATGGGAGGAAAAAATCCAGCAATAATTACAAAGACTGCAGACCTAGAAAAGGCATCAGACGGCGTAATGAGGGCTGCATTTGGGTACAGCGGACAAAAATGCAGCGCGTGCTCCCGAGTCTATGTCCAAAAAGATGTTGCAAATCAGTTTATGGAAAAACTTGTGACAAAGACCAAGGCGCTAAAGATTGGCAAGCCGTGGGAAAGAGATTCTTTTGTAAGTCCTGTGATAAACCAGTCCGCAATGAAAAAATTCCAAAATGCAGCAGAGGTTGCAAAAAAAGATGGCAAGATACTCTGCGGTGGCTCTGTCCTATCTGATACATCATTTAAAGATGGAAATTTTGTAGAACCTACAATTGTTGCAGGTCTTCCCAAAGACCACGAGCTAATACGGGAAGAGCTGTTTATTCCGTTTCTTTGTGTGCAAGAGTTTGACAGCATTGATGACGCAATATCTGAGGCCAACAAGAGCAACTATGGATTGACTGCTGGGCTCTTCAGCCAGGACAAAAGCGAGATAGAAAAATTCTTTGACAGGATAGAGGCTGGGGTGACATACCTGAACAGGTCTGCCAGCGCCACAACAGGTGCAATGGTTGGGGCACAACCATTTGTTGGGTGGAAGGATTCTGGGATCTCCGGCAAGGGTGCAGGGGGTGCTTACTATCTTTTGCAGTTCATGAGGGAGCAGACTCAGACCCGATGCGAATGAAGAAAGGAACTACCAAGAAGCAAGATGTTGCGCTTTCTCTCCTTTAGGCGCCTAATTGAGTAAGGCAACCAGTTTGTGCCATATGGAATGTACTCTGATACTGTAAAACCTCCCTTTATCAAAACAGGCTTGAGCTCGTCACGTATACCTTTTAGCATCTGAAACTCAAACTTTCTTTCATATTTCTTTGATAAATTCACGGCAACATCAATCATTTTAGAGTCATGGGTGGCTATTGCAAACTCGTTGCCGTCTGCAAAAAGCATACTTGCAAGCCTTTTGTAATTCTCATCAACCTCATGTCTTGTTTTGTAGGCTGTCTTCTTGCTCTCCCTGTATGCGCCCTTTACCAGCCTTATCTTTGCTCCATGCTCAAGCAGCATCTTTAGGTCCTGCTCGGTGCGCTTGAGGTTTGCCTGTATTGCCATACCGAGTCTCTCATATCTCTCAAAGAGGCTCAGGTACACCTTGATTGTATCGTCGGTGTGCTCTGATGACTCCATATCTATCCATACAAAGGACTGGGATGCAGAGGCCTTGTCAATTATCCTTGCAAGGTTGTCCGTGCAGTCCTGGATGCTCTTGGACATGCCTACTTGAGTCGGTTTGACTGATATGCCACCAGAGACCTTGAATCTGCGCAGGCTTGCCACCAGAGTAAGATATTCATCCACGGTATCTTCGATCTGCCCCTTTGATGTCATGTGCTCGCCAAGCCTGTTGATTATGGCGCCCATACCATTCTTGTTTGCAGCCCTTGCAGAGTCAAGGGCCTCTTTCATTGTGTCTCCGGCAATCCATTGCTTTGCTATACCAAAAAGAAATTTTTCCATCAGTGTAGATTCATGTGACTCCAATTCTGGTTCTGACTAGGCAAATTGCATAATTCAATTTTGTGCTGACAGTACATGCCGATAACAGATTTAACAAGGTGCGGTGCCAAGAAGATCTGCTTGAAAAGGATAGGGCTCTTGGGATGTGGGGCAATAGGAACAGAGATTGCACTTGCCATAGATTCCGGCAAGGTTGACGCAAAACTCACACACGTATTTGATTTTTCCAAGGATGTGTCTGCGCTCTTGGTCTCCAAACTGACAAACAAACCAATAGTGACAGAAAATGCAGGACTCTTGGCAGCATCTCCTGTGGACCTGATAATAGAGGCCGCATCACAGGATGCAGTTCGCGACAATGCGCTCTCGATACTTCAAAACAGAAAGGACCTGATGATAATGAGTGTCGGTGCATTGCTTGATGAATCAATATTTGACATAATTGTAGAGGGATGCAAGGACTTTAATAAGCGCGTGTTCTTGCCGTCAGGGGCAATAGCAGGCCTTGATGCAATACGTGCAGTACAGGACGAGCTAGACTCACTGGTGCTGGTCACTACAAAAAACCCAAAGGCACTCAAAGGGGCAAAGTTTTTTGAGACATCGCAGATAGACCCAGACAAGATTGTCGCTCCGACCGTGATATACGAGGGAACTGCACAAGAGGCCGTGAAATTATTTCCATCAAACATCAATGTTGCAGCGCTTCTTAGCTTGGCAGGAATTGGAAGCACAAAGACCACAGTAAAGATAGTGGCAGACCCCAAGGCAGACAAGAACATTCATGAGATAGAGGCAAAGGGCAAGTTTGGACGATTTACAATCAAGGTCGAAAACGTGCCAAGCCCAAGCAACCCAAAGACCAGCAGGCTTGCAACCCTCTCTGCAGTAGAGTGCCTAAGAAAGATTTGCGGCAGCAGGGTACAGATAGGAACCTAGATGGCAAATATTGCCACGATGTATTTGCTGCGCCAAGAAATTTGTCAGCATCATGACCCTTTAAATCCCAAGAAGAAAAGCTTTATTCTGCTTTGGATTTAAAATCTGAAATCCTAAAACTAAAGGAGCAAAAGGATGTGCTGATTCTGGCGCACAACTACCAGCTGCCAGAAGTTCAGGATATTGCAGATTATGTAGGGGACTCGCTTGGGCTCTCGCGCCAGGCAGCCAAGACATCGCACAAGACGATTCTTTTCTGCGGAGTGCATTTTATGGCAGAGACTGCCGCAATAACGTGTCCTAACAAGAAGGTCCTAATTCCAGACCTTGCAGCGGGATGCTCGCTTGCTGATACAATAAATGCAGACCAGGTGCGAAAATGGAAAGAAGAGCACCCGGGGGCAGTAACGGTGGGATATGTCAACACGTCTGCAGAGGTAAAGGCAGAACTTGATTATTGCTGCACATCTGCAAACGCAGTCAATGTAGTAAGGTCAATCCCTGATGACCAGGATGTCCTGTTCCTGCCAGACATGTTTCTTGGCTCATATGTTGCCAAGATGACAAACAGGAAAAACATGTACATCTGGGCAGGAGAGTGTCACGTGCATGCAGGAATCAAGCCGCAAGAAGTCCAAGAAAAACTATCGCAATATTCTAGTGCAGAGTTTCTGGTGCATCCAGAATGCAGCTGCACGTCATCTGTCATGTATGACATATCGTGCGGAGATTACAGCAACAGGCAGGTCCAGATACTGTCAACAGAAGGAATGATGAACCATGCAAAAAGCTCCAGCAGCAAGACGTTTGTGGTGGCCACAGAAACCGGCATACTGTACAGGATGAAGAAACAAAATCCAGACAAAGAGTTTGTGGCCATGTCAGACTCGGCAGTCTGCAAGTACATGAAGATGATAACGCTTGACAAGGTCTATGCGTCACTTTGGGAAGAAAAGTACGAAGTCAAGGTTCCAAGAAATGTTGCCCAAAGAGCACAGCTGGCAATAGAGCGCATGCTTGCAATCAGCTGATCTCAAGGCTTAGATCAAGTCCGTCAACAGAGCTTGTCAGTTTTCCAACCGATATCATGTCAACGCCGGTTCTCGCATATCTTCTAATGTTTGACGAGTTTATGCCCCCAGACGCCTCTATCTTTACGCGCCTTCTGAGGTTTAGCTTCTCAAGTGTGCGCACAGTGCGCACAATCTCTTGAGGTGCCATGTTGTCAAGCATTATGATTGAGACACCTTCCCTTGCAGCAGTTACAGCATCGTCACGGTTTTCCACCTCGACCTCTACTCTCTTGTGGTGATTTTTTGCCAGGCGAATTATGAGCCGTAGCGAGCCTGCAACTGCCAGATGGTTGTCCTTTATCATGATCATCTGGTCCAAAGAGATGCGATGTTTCTTGCCGCCGCCAATCTCTACTGCCTCCTTGTCAAAGATGCGCAGCCCAGGTGCAGTCTTTCTTGTGGAATAAATCATTGCTTTGGAATTGACACCCTTGAGAGCCTTGACCAAGGAATCTGTCTGTGTTGCAATCCCGCTCATCCTTGACAAGAGATTAAGTGCTGTTCGCTCGCAAGACAGAATCGAGTATGGGCTGCCAGTGATTGTCATGATGATGTCATTGGGCCTTATGGTACTGCCGTCTTTTTTTAGGATCCTGACCTTACAGTCTCTTGACGCAAATATCTCCCTTGCATGCAATACTCCGGCAATAACTCCACGTTGGCGAGATATTATGTTTGCAGAGATTTTTTTTCTTGGTAAAAGCTTGCTTGTAATGTCGCCTTTTCCTATGTCTTCATCAAGAAATGCTTCTAGTGATCTTTTTGCACTGCTGTGCAATCTAGGTTACCTTGAGGGCATACTTTCCCTTTTCAGTTATTCCCAAAGATTTTGCAATCACAGAGTTGACAGGATCTGATATCAAAACGGCACCACGCCAGTCTGGGGTAAGGTCTGTTGATTTACAAATTGGGCATATTTTACCGACTGTAACATGTTTGCATTTGCGACAAGCCATCTCTCTTACCATTGTTATCACTTGGATTCTGCTTTCTTGGGCTGTTTTTCAGCTTGTTGCGCTGGTGGGTTTTTGGATTTTTTTATCTCTTCTTCTATCCATTCGTCTGCACCAAGGAATGGCTGCCTGCAGGTGATGCCCACCTTCATTGCAGCAGTCTTGCCAAGCGAAACAGCGGTGATTCTGGCACGAAGCGTAGTGCCAATCTTCATGGTCCTTCCACTCTGGTTGGCAAGTATCATGCCTGACTTGACATCGCTTTTGAGGTAATCATCCATTATCTGTGACAAGTGTAACAGTGCATCAGTTGCACCAATCCTTACAAACGCTCCAAAGTCTGTGATCTCGACAATCTCTCCCCTGACTATCTCCTGAAGCTTTGGATGGAATGTAAGTGCGGTAAACTCTACTCTGTGATATGTTCCCCCGTCTCCTGCGATTATCTTTCCCATCTTTTCGACCTTGGTGTCCATTATCATGATTACATAGCCAAGCTCTGGGTTTATCATGGACTCGTACTTTTCCCGCAGTATTGTTATGGCTGCCTTTCTGAGCGACTCGCCAAACAACTTGGGAGGTACCCTAACTACATCAGTAAGGGTTGATATAGAAAACATCCAGAAAAACTGTCAAAGTCTGAATTTATGAATCTTTGGATATATAAGGAAGATCCTTTTTAGGCTTTCACATCTACGAGATCCAACCGTGTTCTTCGTGTTGAGTCTAGATCCAGAAGAGCGAAAACTAAATCGCCTTGATATGAAAGGCGTCTATATCTCATCATTAAAAGGGGTGTGATAAAGTTCACTGACTATAGAAGCATCGATCTCCTCGGTGTATATTCCAATAGGATAATTGTTGAGTATGTTGATGGTGAAAATTACATGTGTGGGTTTTGTGATGGTTCTTGTTGATAGAGTGGCAGTAACTCCATGAGGTGCACATCTAGGTGTCTTGTAAACTGTACAAAAGTTTTCAAAACCAATCTACCCTATATGATGGAACGAAATAAAAAGATGCAAAGAAACTTAAATAATTAAAAAGAATATTTTGATTATTACATGTCTGTAAAGATAAAAGATGTCAAAGCCAAAGTAATCAAAGAAGACGATGGATCCTATTCCATTGCATGTTCTGCTCTGGGTGTCTATAGTACAGGTAAAAATTTACAAGATGCCAAAAGGAATTATCTTAAGGCCATCAAGCTTCATTTATCCGTCTTGAGAGATAAAGCCACAGAATCTATTGTGGTTTGACGGCTATGTATTGACCAGTACTTGGCCAACTGTGAAATGTGGATCTAAATATGATTCTGTCTGAAATCAACAACTTGATTTCTCAAATACATCGTATGCAGATAAATACATTTTAGCAAACATGCCTGCATTTCATCAAAGCCTCACCCAGAACCAGTCGGACTGGTCGTCTATCAACTTTGCAAGGTACGCGTAGCAGCACGCATGCAAGGCGTCGTCATTTGCTTCTTGGGAATGCATGTAAATGGTTCTTGACCTTCCTGCCGCATTTGCGGTTTCAGCTTCTATACATGTAAAGTGATCTATGATCCACTCAATGAGTTCCAATCTATGTGATATGCCAGGTATCAGTAATCTAGGAATTGGTTGCGGAAAGTCTTGCCTAGTCTCAGGTCTTTTTATCAAGTCTATGATGGTCTCAATAATCCAAGTCCTGTCAACGTTTAATCGGTTCTCGTCGTCGATGGGCTCAAAGGGTTTCTCCGGTCTTGAAATATAGTGGCACTTGTAAACGCGCTCTGCATATCTGTTTGAAAGTTTTTCAACTTGCCTTGGGCCACCGCCTGCATCCATGACAACGCGGTCACACTCGTAAGCATCTATCAATCTGATTGCTTTATCTGCCTGAGCTTCGGTGGAAGGATCATCAAGCTTGGTAGTATAAAGTAACTTGAATCGCGGCAAGTCTTTGTTGATCAGCTGCATAATCCATGCTACAGTGTGGGCCTGTACGCCACCTCCCCAGTCAAAGCCTGCATAGACAGGCCCCAGAGTGTGGTCAACGTCTGGTGCGGATGTAAAGTCTAATGTACTGTCCATCAATGCGCGAATGTTGTCTTCCACAAGCGGCCTACTGCCCCCGCGGTACCACCACCCATCTACCTCATTTTGAAAACTGCGCGGCGTATATCTGCGCCTTTTTTGCTCTATGTGTTCAGGTAATATCCATGGAGCCATCTGTTGCGACAGGTGGTAGGAGCTAACATTTGTGATCTCTGGCCGCCTTGGTATCCATATTTTTTTCTGCACATTCCAGTGATTCTGGTTTCCGGCATGCCAAGTCTTGTACCAGTCATCCCCATACACAGAGCCCGTCCCAATGCCGAGTATCTTCCCATGAATTGATCTGCTGACAGATTCCTTGATGGTGGCAAGCGAGCCAACGTTTAAACTCTGCATTTCGTCGAGCACCAGAAAGTCTGCCGAGACAGATCTTGCAGTCTCAAAGTCGTCCCATCCTGAAAACATCCAAAGAACAGAGCCATTTACAAACGGCAGATACGACTCGCTGCCTGCCTCTGCCACCTGGGATTTGATAAATGCGGAATTTCTGATTATTTTTTTTCGTAGTCGCTCTTTTGAGAATACAGTTATGTGGTCAGCCCTGTCTGTAGTGTAAATTCCAGTTGTATTGGGATGCTTCAAAAGATTATACAACATCCAGTTTGCAGCAAGTTCAGTCACTTCCATTTGACGGGCTTTGACTACATAGATCTCTTTTGCAACATCGCGATAAATTGGCAGCAAATATTCGCGATTTTCAAAACTGAATTTTTTGCCGTTTATCTTTCGGTATTTTTGTACCCACTCGACAATATCGCTAGGTTGAACTGCACTTTGTTCTTTTCTTGCACTCTTGCCATCGTCGACTATTTTTCTGGAATTTTTCCATAATACTTCGCTATTTCTACTTGTCATTTCCTTTGTCCAAATCTTTAGAATCCTGCAGGTTAGTCTCAATTTCTTTTGGGTGCGTATCGCCTTCTACATTGAATGTTTCTGTGGTACTTGTCTTGTCTGCTATTGTGTTTTCCTCCGTGTTGTTATCCTGATTGCTTGGTTCTACAATTCCCTGTGCCAGCCTTTTGACAACAGGAACCGCATCATAAAATGCAGCAACATCTTTGAGATTCTGTGACACAGCTGACGCGGCTTTTATCCTCTCTTCGGCTTTTGCGTTTGGGTTCTTTACAATTTTGAGCAGCTCCTCTCTGAGGGTCCCGCTCGTTTCTATGGCGTCTACAGTAAATTCAAGTTGCCGGTCTCCGTCAATCTTTCTGATTATATTTAATCTTTTAATTTCAATCTTGGTTTTTATTCTTTGGTATGTCTTTTCGCTAATATCGTAACCAAACTGTTTTAGCCATGCGACAGCATCCTTGTACGTCATCTTGTTATCCATACTCTGGCGCACCAGTTCAACCAATTCAAAGTCTTTTGCGTACGAATTTTTCATCTCGTGCCGGATCCACAAGGATATGCTAATGAATTGAAACATAGACTCACTTTAAGCTACCACTTAGAGGATTTTCTTCGATCTACTATTTAGATCTTAATGAAATAGTACAGAACAGTAGTATTGATTGTGAGTAAAATTTTTCTAATACCACTCTATTATTCAATCATGTACAGCCAAAATTTTTCATTCTCCAAAAACCAGATTTTGTTTTACCAGCATGCCCAGGCATATGTTAGCATATGTTCAGGCATATGCCAGCATGTATGCCACAAAACATTCTCTTGACAACTGGTACATACGTCCACATTCCCACCCGCCTATGGACAAACCCACGCACAAATCTGTCCAATGATGGACAAACCTGCGAATAAATTTGTCCAATATGGACAAATCTATGAGATCTGTGTCCTTGTCTGCCTGAAAAAAGGCCGCAAACTTTAGGAAAGTGTACGGTACAGTAAACAAAAAGATAAAAACATCGCTTGAAGATTTTGTGTAAATCAAAGCCTTAACAGCCACAGAAAAATTCATAGATGACAAAAATAATTTTTCTTGCATTTGCTTGCTGGTTTGAGTATATCCAGTCACCACTAGTTTTTTGCGGCAAGCGATTGTATTTTATTGCAAAATTATTTTTAATCTACGGAGTTTGGTCTGGCTAAGACCTGCAGCAAGTGCAGTCAACTCCGCAGATTGTTTTCTTATGTGTCATGAAAATATTTAATGATTGACAAAAATGTTTTAAATACAAACATGACACATCTGAAAATCAAATGGTATGGCTTAGAAGATGTACTCACTACTTGTTCGTTGTAGTGGTCGCAGTCAACTCCACATTGTTGACAATCAACACGGGAGACTATGAGTTCTATACCGACTGGGCATGGACATCATTTGTAATATTTACAATGGGTCAGAGCCTGATGCTAGTGGTCGGCGCGGCATACTATCTTACGTTCACCGGTGTGCCAGGAACAGCAACCTACTATGCACTGATAATGACAGTGTATACGTGGATTGCAAAAGGCGCGTGGTTCTCTCTAGGATATCCGTACAGCTTTATTGTTCCACCTGTATGGCTTCCATCTGCTATGCTGATGGATCTGACATATTGGGCAACAAAGAGAAATAAACACATGCTTATCTTGGTAGGCGGTGTCTTGGCCGGAATGTCAATGTCGATGTTCAACATGATGAATCTGCTGACGATAGACGATCCACTGCAGACTGCCTTCCAGTACCCACGAACTACTTTGCCTCCATACATGACTCCAATAGAACCTCAGGTAGGAAAGTTCTACGACAGCCCCGTCGCATTGGGCGCGGGAGCTTCTGCAGTTTTGTGTCCTACGATGGCGGCGCTAGGATGTAAACTGACAACTTGGACGTACAGATGGATGGCAGCTTGGTCAAAATGGGACTAACCCTCCTTTCTCTTTTTTATTCTGTCTAATTGGAACTGATTCTTAGGCTAGAGCCTGGATAAAACACAATGTTTGCAACTGGTGTAAATAGAAGGCAATTCTCTTTGCCTTTTTCACATGAAAACTAGAATGAAGACGCAAGCAGTTTGTTGTCAAGTCATATAGTGACTTGTGATGTAAAACAATCCCATGCCAAAAGGCCCATGAACACAAACTGCTGCGGTGTTACTACGCGCAGGGAGTTTGTCATCTCAATATGTACACAAAATCAATCACATGCCAAGTTGTTGACTAGAATCTAATTCTTATTGTACTACATTTTATACAAGATCAAATTTATTCTGCACCCATTTTTGTCTAGCTTCAAAAAATCTACAATTTAGCTTAATTATAACAAGATCAGCTGAGACTAATATAACTCTGATAACAAAACTAGATGAATATCTTGGTAAATGAAATTATTTTCTTTTCGGTTGTAGCCGGAATAATCTTTCTTGGTTTTGGCGGCGAGATCTTCTTTAAGAGAACAGGAATATCGTATTACCTTTTTCTTATTGTAATTGGTATAGTTCTTGGACCAATCTTTAACATATTTCCAAGACATCCACTGATTCCGGTTCTTGGAATATTTGCCTCATTTACGTTGATAATGATATTATTTTACAGCGGAATGGACATGAGGATAAGAGAGGTAATACGTGGCAGTCCAAGAACTGTGCTCCAGGTTACCATCTATGTGGTATCAAGCATATTGATAATTGGAATATCTCTACACTTTCTACTCAAATGGGACCTAGTCCAGTCGCTGATATTTGGCTCAATGGTTGGTGGAGAAACAGCATCAGTTGTAGTGATTCCTCTTTCGAGGTCATTGAAGCTAGGCCAGCATACCGTAACATTTCTCACATTAGAGTCTATACTGAACTCAATTTACTCCATTGTATTCTATGAAGCCTTTGTAGATCTGTACAAGACAGGCACAACAAACTGGATAGTTCCACTTGCCTCAATTGGAATGAACTTTACAATAGGGATAACGCTGGGAATCATACTTTCTGTGGTGTGGATGTTTGTCTTGAGATATTTTCAGGATTTCAAATACACCTATGTTCTTACACTTGGGCTTGTCCTGATAACTTATGCAATAACGCAAGAGCTTCATGGCAGTGGACTCTTGGCAGTACTCATCTTTGGGCTGTTTCTGGGAAGCTCAAAAACTATACTGTCGCGCCTAAGGCAGGGCTTTGACATTACAGGGTTAAAGGATCAGTTCTACAAATTTCAGGGCGAGATCTCTTTTCTCATGGAAACCTTCTTCTTTGTATTTCTGGGTCTTGTGTTTGTCATAGAGCCATCAAAGATATTTTCAAATCTTGTGATTGGACTGCTTATTTTGGGAATCTTGATGGTCTTTAGGTTTGTCGCAACAAAAATATCCACGAGAAACTCTGATTTACGTGCAGACAGAAACGCAATCTTACTGATCTGCGCACAGGGCGTCGTGCCAGCTACACTGTCAATATCTGCACTGGGAGAGGGATTACCTCTTGCAAACACATTTGTCGGTCTTGCAGTATATGTGATTATTCTGACAAATATAGTGACTACTGCAGGTTCGATACTAATCACTAGGAAAAACCGTAAAGCGGAAAATACATCCAGCTAGTTTACAAAGTATCATAAACACATCTTCTTCTTTTTTGGGAATGAAAATACCGCATATGGCAAGGCATGAAAAACACCGTGGTTATGAATCTCTTGTCCCGCCGCTCTTGTACACGTACAGTTTTTGCCTATGTTTAAATATCGTCCAAGAGAATTTTTTAGCGTATGGTATCAGTAGACCAAGTCCTGCAGAAGCTAAGCACGGTAATTGACCCGGATCTGAAAAAAGACATTGTCTCAATGGGAATGATAAAAGATCTGGAGATAAACGGAAATGATATAAAATTTACATTAGAGCTTACAACTCCAGCATGTCCTTTCAATGACGAGATAGAGCAAGATGTTCGAAAGGCAATATCAACAATTCCGGAAATATCAAAGACAGACATCAAGGTGACTGCAAAAGTAATGGAGGGCAGGGCACTTTCCATGGATGAGATGCTCCCGACAGTCAAAAACATAATCGGCATTGCAAGCGGCAAGGGAGGAGTGGGCAAGACTACGGTATCAGTCAACTTGGCGCTGGCTCTTGCAAAGACCGGTGCCAAGGTAGGAATCTTGGATGCAGACATTTATGGCCCAAGCGTGCCGCTGATGCTCGGGATGGGCAAGGCAGCACTTGAGGTTGACAACAACAAGCTCCAGCCTGCCCAGTCGCACGGACTAAAAGTTGTCTCGTTTGGTTTTTTTGCAGATCAAGAGCACCAGGCCGCGATATATCGTGGGCCGATAATTTCAGGAATATTAAAACAATTTCTAGTTGACACAAACTGGAGCGACCTTGATTATCTAATTGTAGACTTGCCGCCTGGAACAGGTGATATACCGCTCACACTTGCACAGACAATCCCAATCACTGGAATAGTTGTCGTGACAACTCCGCAAGAAGTTGCAAGCAATGTGGCGGTCAAGGCATTTGGCATGTTTCAAAAACTCAACGTGCCAATTATTGGCGTCATAGAGAACATGAGCTACTTCAAGTGCAACAACTGTAATACGGACCATTTCATCTTTGGTAAAGATGGTGCAAAAAGGATGAGCGAAAAATACAGTCTACCGTTTCTGGGAGGAATCCCGCTAAACCCAGGTATAATGGAGAGCTCTGATACAGGAAGACCAGTACTTGTAACAGACCCCAACTCCCCACACGCCCAGGCGTTCATGGTTGTGGCAAAGAATGTTGCAGCAAGGTGCAGTGTCATTGCAACCCACCTTGGCGAGGAAATGCAGGCCGAAGTAACTACATAAAAAACTAGGTCTGCGATGACTCATGCATCTGCCAGAAAACCTGCGTGATAGCCTCAAAACCCC
>JASHOW010000013.1 GCA_030038445.1 Nitrosopumilaceae archaeon | reverse complement strand
CGTAATCGTCAAATGCGGTTCCGTTTGTGTTTTCAATATTAAATGAGATCGAGGGAGTAAATCCACCTGAATAAGGAGCTATTACAGCAATTTCTGGTGCACCAGGCTGCGATTTGCTTGGTTCCTGAACTGTCCAGCCTTCTGGAACTTGAAATGTTATGCCAAACGACGGATTTGCATAGTTGCCTTGTGAGTCTAGTGTAGAATTTTCCGAACTAGCAAATGAATTTGGAATAGTACTCAGAATCAAAGGAAGAAAGAAGAACGCTATTCTATTATACAATAATGAAGATTTTGTGCTGGCAAATAAAAGCTAATTGTGAATCTTAAATTGTGAAATATATTGAACATTACAAAAGAGATTCAAATGGGAAAAGTTTTTGCAGTAGGGGTAGGACCTGGTTCGCCAAAATATGTTATAGATATCGTTAAAGAGATTGTGATAAATTCAGACATAGTAATAGGCTACAAATATACGCTCAAGACGATTGAGGAGCTAATCAAAGATAAAGAAGTTTATGAGGTTACTATGCAGAATCAAGAGGAGTCGTATCAAAAGGTGTCCAAAAGCCTTGGAAACAAGATTTGCGTAGTACCATTTACAGGAGATGTAAACTTTTCCGAGTCCGAGGTTGTTGATAGATTAATTGAAATTTTTGGAAATGTACAAGTGGTTCCTGGAATAAGTTCAATACAGGTTGCTGCATCAAAAGCAAGAGTTCCACTTGACAAGAGTAGAATAATAACGATGCATGTATCAACTAGCATAGAAGAAAAGAAGATAGAACTGCAAAAAGCGCTTATAGATGGATTGAATGTGGTGCTGGTGCCTCGACCTTGGCCCAAAGAACCCTCAAAGCATTTTATGCAATCAGAGATTGCAATCTATTTGAAAAATCACGGTTTTGATACCTCAAAAATGAAAGTACATGTGTTTGAGTTTCTTACAACTGAAAAAGAAACACATTTTATCGGAGTGGTAAAGGATTTGGAGGGAAGACAGTTCTCTGATCTTTCTGTAATGGTATTTGACCAAGTAACACTAGAATCATATCTCAATCTCAAGTGATCTTTTTACTAGTGTGGGATTATGTAATGCTATGGAGCATTGTTGTTTAAGACATGGTTTTGTACGGATGGAAGTGATACAATTATGCCATTCATCCATGTGTAGGATGGATCATAGAATCTTATCATTCCCGTATCATTGACGATAATTTGGAAGGTTTGGCCAGGGGCTATTGAACCGCTCTTTATTTTGCCATCTGGAATATATGGATTAACTGGGTTAAGGGTGGCAGTACCACTCCATATTGAATGAGCAACCGTGTCATTGTTTTCCCAAATTATTGTGGTTCCAGGCGAGATTTCAATTTGGTCTGGGGAATAGTATCCATTGACATAGTTTTGATTTTGTTGAGAAGCAGAACCTTGAGGTAATGATGAGCTTGGAAGTATGGTTATTTGCATTGGAGGCGATTGTATGATCTGAGAGACGGCCAGTATGTTGCCATTTAGCCATGTGTTTGTAGAATCATAAAAGGCAAATACGCCAGTTCCAGTTATTGTATACCGAAAGGTTTGGCCAGGGGCTATCATGCCACTATCAATCATTCCATCAGCAGTAAAGGAGGGAGCTCTAAGAGTTGATGCTCCGCTAGCACCAGCTGTTATTGATTGTGACTGACCACTCAATATCTCATGTGGAACAGAGTCATTGTTTTTCCAAACAATTGTTGTACCTGGAGTAACTCGCACAGAGGAAGGAGAGATATACTGGTTACTTGTGGCAGTAGATGCTCCTTGCAATATGTTAATCTGGACTGTTTGTGTCTGGTTTGAAGTCTGAGACGAAACGGGACTTATTACACCTATCATCCATGTATAGTTTGGATCAAAAAATGTAATATCACCAGTAGTTTGGTCTTGAGGCAGATTCATGTACTGTGCTGCTGTAGTAGAAAGATAAGTCTTGGAGTTGAAGTTTGTTATTGTATATTGGAAAGATTGTCCGGGTGCTATCATGCCACTATCAATCATTCCATCAGCAGTAAACGCTGGACTAGAGGCATTTAGCCCAATTGCTGATGCCACTCCGCTCACTATTCTATGAGGTACTTTGTCATTGTTGGTCCAGACCACAGTAGTACCGGGGTTTACACTTACAACTGATGGAGAGAAGTATGGCCCATTACTGGGAGTAGATGAGCCAGGAAGTATGCTTATTCTCACTGCGTTTGGTGGAATTGTGTTTTGTTGTATGGGCGAAGTGGTTTGTTGTATGGGTGTAGTATTTTGTTGTGTGGGTGTTGTTTGTGAAGTTGGAGTTTGGGTAGTAATAGGTGTGGTTGTTCCAGCCAAGAATGCTTTTGCACTGTAAATGACTCGGAATGTTTCTGAGCTATTAGTTATCTTACCACTAACACTGTAAACAACACCATTTTGATTGCTTTCTATCTGTCGTCCAAAGAGATTGAGTTGTATGGTGTTGCCGTGTTGATCTTGTGCATTTCCCTGAAGAAGCAGAAACTTTCCATCTCGTAACAGAGTTGTAGTCCAATTACCAGTATTAAGATAATTATCCCCATTAATTATGATAAGGCTATTGTCCAGTGTAGAGAGTATACTGCTCCCACTTTGCGTGCCTGCAGTTATTTGTACATTAAACGTAGAATCAAGAATGTTTTGTGCATTGGCCACAAATCCTGTACCTTGGATTTGATAATTGCTGTCAGAAGTAAAATCAGAATATGCCGCATGAGGAAAGCAAAACATAATCAAAACCCCACCAATTACAATTAGAGGTAGGAAACGATGTGCCATTTACTTAGCTAAGCTCAAAACTTGTATTTAATCAGTGGGTATAATTTAATAACACAATTAGGCAATTCCCGGTTGATTACCTTTTCTAGATAGTCCGTTCATGTAACTCATTTGCTGTTCCATGAATTGTTTTTTCTTTTCCTCTTCTTCTAATTCTTTCATATCCAATGGTTTAACTTTTAAGATTTCTAAAAGTTTTGTAAGAATGAGTTGCGACGATTTTGGTTGTATAATATTTGGGTTATCTATCTCCGACATGATGCAAATGCTGTCAAGTTGCTTTTCCTTTGCAATTCCAAGCACCAAGCCATTAAAGCCTGTGATCTGACCCTTTGCATTGAGAAGATCTATCTTTTCTTTCTTTAGCAAGCTTAGATGTTTTGGTGTTGTTGCAGCAGCAAACAACTTGGGTTCTGTAGGGCTTGACTGTCTTAGCATAGCCCCAATTGAATAAAGTGTGCTTACTTTGAGTTTTTTTGCCATATTTACTACCTCATAACACAATTCATAGAGACGGCGAGGATCAGAGGGATTAAATTCTCCGGAGAAGAGTACAAGGTTTTCCTTTTGGCAGTAATGAAACTTGTAGCTTGATTGATCATATTTTATCAGTCCCTGTTCATATGATACGGCAGGTGGCCAGAAGGCATAGATCTCTGCAAATAGTTTTGCCTTTAGATTTTTTACAAGAAAGTCCATTCCAATTCCTGCAACATTTCCCATGTCGGGAAGTGCAGCTATCATGGTGGGCTTGTTTAGTTTTGGAAGTGTGTGTACTTTAAGACCGAGCATCACTTACCTTTTTTATGTTAAAATAAAAACGAATCTAGTGTATTTTGGGATGAACTAGAGTTGATCCAAACTCTTCAATCATGGCATATTCAATGAATGCCGCTGCCAATAGCAATGCAATTACGATTCCTACCTCAATTGCTGTTGGACGTAGCTCTTCTCTAAGAGATCTCTTTTTGAATAATGTGTTAATAAGAAGAAAACTTCGTGACATACCGATGGAATAGGCAATAAGCTCCATCACTCCAAAAGGTGAGAGGTAGATTATGGCAAGAGGCGGAAGTTTTGCAAGTGCCGGTGTGGTTGAGACCAGAGCCTTGAATGCCAATCCAGTTGACCATGCAGCAAAGGATCCCCATGCTATTCCAAAACCTGGTAAAAACATGGGCAATGCAATAGATGCGTTATGTGCGAAAATTCCTATTGCGTCTATTCCTTCTACAGCCTGTTGAAACTCTTTAACAAACGACTTGGAATCTTGTTGTGATATATTGCTTGCACTGCCAGCAGAATATGCAATTGAAAATATTGCAATAAAGATCAGAAATATCAGAACTCTTTTTTTTACCAATAACGAATCTGTTTTGAGGAGTTATTTGAGGGTTGACAGTTAGAACAGATTTAATTAAAAGCCGCATTATGACAGTTTGTGAAAGAAGAAGTATCTTCTGCAATAACATATGCATTAAGTAAGGGATTTCAAATTCATCCCGATGCTTTCAAAATACTAGAGAAGATAGATGCGAGGGAGCTTCAAAATATAATTAAACAGGTTGTTCGCGAGAAGGCAAAACAAAACCTATTTTTAATAAATCAAAACGATCTCAAGATGTTTGTAGAATCAGAAGTTGATGAAAGTGTTGAGGACAAGCATGTCATATTGTTTGACCCTACAAAGAAGGTCACATCGGCAGAGGGAATAGATGGTTTTACGACGCTTTTTTCTGATAGGTATTCAAAACTGCTTAAAATAATGATGCAGAGGGCACAGGCAAAGAAACTGACATCGATTGGAAATGTGACCGGAGGTAAGCTTGGCGAGGAGGTATTTGTTGCAGGCCTTTTGATGGATAGAAAAATTGAACGTGATGTAACTAAACTGGTTATAGATGATCCTACAGGATCTGTAGAGATTTTGGTGTTTAATCAAGAATTGCAAGAGACTGCAAATTCGCTCTTGATGGACCAATTTGTAATGGTTGGAATCGTAAATGGTAAAAATGGTGGATTTATTGCAAAAGAGATTCTAGGGCCGGACATTCCAGATCATATAGCAAATCGTTCCAAGACCGAAACGTATGCTGTTCTGATATCAGACATTCACATTGGTAGCAGGTACTTTATGGAAAAAGAGTTTACAGAGTTTATTTCTTGGCTTTCAAGCCCTGATCCGATATCAAGAAAGGTCCGATTTCTACTCATATGTGGAGATATTGTTGATGGGATAGGCATCTTTCCAAATCAGGACAAGGAATTACTCTTGATGGATGCCAACGAGCAGATGGCAAAGGCGGCTCAGTTGTTAGACAAAATTCCCAAGCATATCAAGACCTTCATAATTCCTGGCAACCATGATCCTGGCAGAAGGGCTCTTCCACAGCCTGCCATCCCGGAAAAACACAACGCAAGTTTATGGAGCAGAGAGAATTTTTTCATGTTGGGAAATCCTGCCTTTTTGGAACTCAATGGGGTAAAGGTATTGATGTTTCATGGCCAGAGCCTTGATGATGTAGTAGGAACCACCCCTGGTTTGAGCTACGCGCAACCTGCAAAGGCAATGCGAGCGTTATTGAAAACAAGGCATCTTAGCCCAATTTATGGAAAAAGAACGCCTATTGCACCAGAGCTTGAGGACTTTATGGTGATAAACGATGTTCCCGATATCTTTCATTCCGGCCACGTTCATGTTGTAGATCTTGACATGTACAAAGGAACTCTGATAGTAAATTCTGGAGCCTGGCAGAGCCAGACGGGCTTTCAGGCAAGTGTAGGTATCACTCCAACTCCCGGAATAGCTGTGATTGTTAACTTGGCTACAATGAAGGTCTTTACAAAGGATTTTACCGAGACGCCAAGCTAGAGAAGATCTTCTAAAACCAAGTCCTCTTTGAACGCTTTTTTTATGGTTTCTGGGTTTAGTGTCAAAGCAAATTTCTTTGTCCTGCCATGCATGCCTTGGTGGACTATCTTGCCTGCGATTAGTCCCGTCATCTCAATCTCGCTTAGTATTTGTGTAATGCGGCGCTGCGTTAGCTCCTTCTGCCTTGTTGTCTTGCAGAGGCTCTTGTAGGATTGGTATATCTCTCCTGTAGTGGTACCATTTGCCTTCATTACAGCAAGTATGAGTAGTTTTTCATGAAGGGGGTAGGAATTGAGTGCAGTAGTTTCCTTGTCCTCTTCCATTTTCAATGATGCTCTACGTATATGGTCTTCTTTTACAGTATCAGCCTGTTCCCGTTCTGCTATCTCTCCTGCCACACGAAGTAGGTCTATTGCCCGCCTGGCATCACCATGTTCTTGGCCTGACATTGCAGCACATAGGTTTAGGGCTGCTTGGTCTAACACGTTTGGAATAAAGGCTTCCTTGAGCCTTTCTGTTAGTATTTCCTTGATCTGATTGACAGTATAATTTGTAAAGACAATCTCTTCCTCGCTTAGGCTGCTTAGAACCCTCGGGTCCAGCCTTTCTTTGAATGTCAGGTCATTTGATATTCCAATAAGTGTAAGAGAGCCTTTCTTTAGCCTCTCGTTTGCGCGTGTTAATGAATAAAATACATCCTTTCCTGTCTTTGATACCAATTCTGCTAGGTAATCAATCTCATCTACCACAAAGACTGTATTGAGCCCGTTTTTTTCAATTACAGATATTATGCGATTGAACACTTCGCTAATTGAAAGTCCTGTTGTAGGAAACTCCTTTTCCTTTCCCTTTTCTATTAATTGCCTGCCTAGTTTTATCAATAAACCATAAAGTGTGGTCTCTTCTTTTGCGTTGGCATAGAGTAATTGAATAGGAAATGATCCTTCCTTTACCCTGTCTTGTATTTTGTTTAGGACTTTTTTTACTACTAGGGTTTTACCAGTACCAGGTTTGCCGTAAACTAGTAAATTTGACGGTCGGGCCTTCTTCAGTAGTGGTATGAGTGACTGGGTAACCTTCTTTTGCTCATCGTCTCTATGTAATACCACATCGGGCATGAAAGTAAAATGTAATACTTCACGATTTTTGAATAGGGATTTGCCACTTGCTGCGTCATCAAGTAACTTGTCTATAGGATCCTCTATCATTAACCCACACACCCCCATTTCTTCTCTGTCCACATATGGACTCTACCATACCAATTAGATTAGAACAGAATAACTAATTCAAATTTAGTATATCATTAATTATTTTTATTTTCTTAAAAAAAATTTTTAAAAAAAGCTAGAGTGGAAGAATTGGTGTGTGGGTCTGTCTAGATTACGGTTAACAAACAGTGAACGTATTGTTAACGTCTATCAAAAAGAGCCAAAAATGACCCCTATATTTCCACTCTAGGCATGAATCTTGTTCTTAACATTGTTAATATGCACAAGATACCCCTATATTTCCACTCTAGGCATGAAATTCCCCATATTAGCATATAAAAACCCAAGAGGACTGTTAAGGGCTTGGGAGGGCCATTCGTGGGTTAGGCAGTGAATGTTAACAAACTCTCTTGTTAACAATTCTTCTATGATCTGTTCAAGTGTTAAGGTGTTACCCTGATCGATCACAATGGCTCAAAAGCGAATACGAATAGACTTGGAGGACGCAGACGGTGCCAAGTACAACTTTAGCTTGGAGGGTAATGTTACCCGCGAAAAGATGCTAAAGATATTTGAGATGATGGACCTTATGAATATTGAAGAGCCAGAAGAGACAGTGCACCTTGATTCTATTGGGGCCAAGATTTGGAATATCGTTGACAAGTACTTCCCCATGGGGAAGTTTACCTCTACCATGATCCTTGAAAAATATGAGGATGAATATGAAGAGCCAATCAAACTGAGTGTAATCTCCACATATCTCTCTAGGTTTGCCATCAAAGGTAAGATTGGAAGGGAAAGGAAAGGAAAGGAATGGAGCTATCAGACACTCAAACTGATTCAACGAGAGCGGAATATGACTTAGGAAATTATGGCCTTTTTGATTACCAAGCGGTCCCCTTCTACTGCCATCTTAACATAATCTCCCTTTTGTAGCTCAAGATACCTTCTAAAATCCTTGGGAATGGATATTGTGCCTGCCGATGTTATCTTTACGAGCTGCTCAGTCTCTGACATACCATATATTATCAATTCAATAATTTAAAATTTTACATTAATCTTAGATTAATAATTTATGTTAATTTTTCGTCTTGAGCATACAAAAACCAACAAATGACTATTAGATCCTAGAAAAGAAGCAAGATTCAGATATGAGCCGAGCTGTTACCAACTGTTATCTAGGTCAACTATTGCATGGGGGGTTTCAAACTACCTATTCTGGTAAGCCCCTTCTCCGTTATTCTATAGGTGAATGGCTTTGTCTGCATGTTTCTTTCCACCAATCCTTCCTCGAAAAGCTTCTTCATCATGCGTGATGTGTGCTCCCTAGTCCTTCCTATTGTGACTTGTATGTCACGTGATGTCATGGGTTTTTCTGTGATTAATCTCAATACATAGTCAGTTGCACTTCCGAAGTTCATATTATGCACCCTTTCTCTGGGTTTTTCTTCTTTAGCCTCTACAACCACATCTGGCTCACGCTTTTGTTCTTTTGGTTTGGGAATTTGTGCCTGCGTAGGTTCTTCAGATTCTTTGACTAATTCTAATGAATCTAATCTAATTTTCATATCTATTAGTAAATTTTCATAATATTGTATGCGTTCAACCAAAATTTTTAGATCATTGGTTTGTGAACCAAAACGCGGCCTGATCTTATTGTATATTGCTATGCTTGCAAGGCCAATCACAAACGAAGCCATAACACTCAAAATCACTCCTGCGTCTATATCTACTAACATCACTATATGTTATAGGCTAACGTGATTTATCATGTTTGAATAAAATAATTTCACACAATACATATCAATCACAAACGTATTTTATCACGAATTATTCGTGTAAAATATGCCTACAAGCAGAAAAATCACAGTTTGCACGTACGATTTAGCAGCTCCTGTATCACAAACATGACTTCTTCTATACGTTCAGGGAAAACATCACTGTTTTTTATCACAGAAACCTGCTCTGAGAGGCGATTAATCACATCAATATCTTCCTCACGAATAATACCCATTGCTCTGAACAGTATCCAGGAACAACACAAGGCCTGAAACTTTCCTTGGCACTGGCCAACCTGCCTGTAGAAAGCCCCTTTACTTATGTCAAACTGGCGGGCTGATAGATTTCTTCTTTTTAAAATAATTTCAATTTGTCGCTCCGTAAATAAGGATTTTTTTATGATTTGTCTTATTATGTTATTCAAATTATCTTCTGGAGGAGTGCTCAAAGCTATACATATTTGTATAATTCTATTCAATTAAACTTTTAATGAATACCTATTGACTAGTCATGTATGCAACGCACAGAGAATTACCTAAGAACTTCCAGAAAAAACAAAGGAGCTTTACTTTTTGTATTGATTGACTCGGAAAATAATGGGAACAATTCCGCATCAAAACTTGCCAAAGAGGCAGAAAAAAACGGCGCCTCAGCCATCCTAGTTGGCGGCTCGTCTGCAACCGATCAGTTGACCATGGCCAATACCGTAAAAAGCATTAAGAGCTCTATCAAAATTCCAGTAATTTTATTTCCAGGCAACGTTACGGGTGTTGTTCCTGGTGCAGATGCAATCCTGTTTAGCTCGCTTTTGAATTCAGATAATCCATATTTTATCTCCCAAGCTCAGGCATTGGGTGCCCCAAATGTACTTCGATATGGATTGGAACCATTACCCACAGCCTACATCATAATCGGTGAAGGTACAACTGTCTGGCATGTTGGATCTGCAAGAACCATACCCTTTGACAAACCCTCTCTGGCTGCAATGTATGCTCTATCTGCGCAGTTTATGGGCATGAGATTTGTATATCTTGAGGCAGGCTCTGGTGCGAAATCAAATGTTAGGCCAGAGATGGTAGCAGCTGTTAGGAAACTCTTTCAGGGATTTCTTATTGTGGGCGGAGGAATTAGAGATGCTCGCACTGCAGCTGAGATTGTCAAGGCAGGCGCCGATGCCATAGTGATTGGTACCTTCATTGAAAAGGGCGGAAGCTTCAAAATAATAGCCGATATCGTAAAAACCATCCAATCTGTAAGGAAATAGCATGTCTGAAAATGTAGCATTGAGACTCAAAGAAGTCCCAATGCCAAACTCGTATTTTGATTATTATAGCAAGCTATCAAACGAGGTCTTTCTTGTCTTTGAAAAGGCAGCAGTTGCCAAGGCTACTCTGGCCGATTCCTCCGGAATGGTAGAGCCCAAGATAGCATTTGATCTGTCTGACCGCGTATCAAAGATGCACGACATTGATGTCACAGAAAACCTCAGAAAACTCATCCAGACAACAACAAAGGAGCTTGCGGCACTCAAACTAGCAGAAGAGATAGCTCAAGGCAAGTATTCCGGCCCTGAGACCAGTCTTCAGGAAAAGCTAGACTTGGCTGTTCGTGTGGGCCTAGCAATAGTTACGGAGGGTGTAACTATTGCTCCCCTTCAGGGAATAAGCGAGGTTAAGATAAAGAAGAATGCTGACGGCTCGGAATACCTTTCAATCTCCTTTGCAGGGCCTATACGCTCTGCAGGAGGCACCGAAGCCGCATCTACCATGCTTATTGCAGACCACGTACGCAAGATTGCCGGACTTGGCAAATACAAGGCAAACTCCTACGATGATGAAACAGGGCGGTTCGTAGAGGAACTGCGTCTCTATGAAAGAGAAGTGGGAAACTTTCAATTCCATGTCCCAGACGAGGACGTGGTAACCGTCATTTCTAATCTTGCAGTAGAGCTTGACGGCATAGACACTGATCCAGTAGAGATTGTAAGTCATAGAAACATGGTAAGAATAAATACAAACAGGGTTCGTGGAGGAGCTTTGCGTGTACTCAACGACGGGCTCATTGGAAGATCCCGCAAACTGCTAAAACTCATAGATTTATTCAAGCTAGATGGTTGGGAATGGCTCAAAGACCTAAAGGGTGCAATCCAGACCGGCGATGAAGATGCTGCAGCCCACAGAATGAGGGAGGTGATTACAGGAAGGTCAGTTCTTTCAATGCCTAAAAAACTAGGTGGATTTCGGCTACGATATGGCCGGGCATGCAATACGGGCTTTGCATCAATTGGGATTCATCCCGTAGTAGCAGAAATTTTAGATCATGTTATAGCAGTAGGCACTCAGATAAAGCTTGACATACCAGGCAAGGCTGCAACAATTGCATTTGTCGATTCGATTGATACTCCAATTGTTAGGCTAGACAACGGAAATGTAGTTAAGATAAGGGATATTGCCCACGGGATACATCTCAAGCCACACATTGAAAAAATTCTACATCTTGGGGACATTCTCATAAGCTATGGCGATTTTCTTGAGAACAATGCAGAACTTGTCCCAACAGGATATGTTGAAGAGTTTTGGATTGAAGAGTTAAAGGAAAAGGTTACAAAATACGAGCCCACTGACCTTGAGCTATTAAGCTACATAGACAAGGTTCCAGATCTTGAAGAGGCATTTAGGATATCACTTAACTTTGGAATTGGTCTGCATCCACACTATCTGTATTATTGGGATCAGCTAAGAGTTGAAGATCTTGAGAAGATACTCCATCCGGTCAAGATAGAGCCTGAACTTATAGTGTATCAAAAGGATGCAAAAGAGATTCTGGAAAAACTTGGTGTTCCCCATGAGCTGGCAGGGGATGCAATTATGCTAAAAGAAGATGAGGCAAAAATTTTCTTTTACTTGCTTTTTAG
>JASHOW010000012.1 GCA_030038445.1 Nitrosopumilaceae archaeon | reverse complement strand
GATATCTTCTTTTACAGTATGGATATCACTCTGGTCTCTGAGCGTAATCGCCTTGAGGTAGGTAGGGGTCTTGTGTGTCTGCATACAATTGGTATGCATCTACCTCCCTCAAAAAGTCTTTGCAGTCAATTGTAATTCACAGACTAGGTTGTTCGTACTAGAGCATGTATTTTAGGTACTCTGGCTCGGAAATGGCGCCCGCTGGAATTTCAGAGTGGGTCTCATTTTTTTGTACCATCATGGTACCCGTAGAGTTCTTTGGTGCATCAGAATATCGGAATGTTATATCAGAAGATATCTTGAGATTATTCTGTGAATCGTCTCCGCGCAAAAGCGATATCGGTCCCATGTGGTCTTTAGTCTCAAACAATGTGTCCCCAGGGAGAGCAAGCGCCTTTAGCATCTCGTTTTCGCCCTTGTTTCTTCCAACAATTAATTTTGTGTTACCATCAAATCGAAAGTGCCTTCCAATCTTTAGCAGATCAATATCATTTGTTGTCGGGGTTTCTTTATGTTTGAAAAGATCTTTGGCTCGTATTGAAAATTTCGGATCAGTAAGCAAGCAGCCTCCTCCTGCATTTGGTGGGTCAACAAAACCAAATTGCTCTGCCATCTTCAATTGTTCTTTTCTTGTTCGTCCGCGAATCATGCCAAGATTTTCCCGCTTGATGATACCTCTCTCTTCTGGTTCTGTCTTTGGCAGTAGCGCACCAGAGAGTGGCCTTACAATTTTTCCTTCAAGCCCTGATTCTTTTTCTATTGTTCTCAATGCTGGGCCATGCTGTGACATTGGTCGCTGCCCAAGTACTTCACCTGAGATGATAAATTCTGCACCGATATCTTCCATCACTTGTTTTCCAGCTTTGAACATCATTGCACGGCAGTCAATGCATGGGTTCATTCCAGAACCAAATCCGTGCTTTGGATGCTTTAGCATCTCGATATAATCGTCTCCAAGATATACAGTTTTTAGATCAACACCTAGCATGTCTGCAGTTCCGCGGATTTCAAAACCACATCCTCTTCCGCAATCAAAATCACAAAA
The DNA here is from genome assembly GCA_030038445.1 of Nitrosopumilaceae archaeon. Classification (GTDB taxonomy): domain Archaea; phylum Thermoproteota; class Nitrososphaeria; order Nitrososphaerales; family Nitrosopumilaceae; genus Nitrosotalea. The sequence goes on along the minus strand of JASHOW010000012.1, from coordinate 2,897 downwards.
CGGAGTTTTTATTGCAACTGCAGTAACATCAAATCCTTGGTTTTGCATCATTTTTACAGCTAGCCTGCTGTCCAGTCCGCCTGATAGTAACGCTACAACTTTTTTCTTTTCTTCCACAAAATCAAAACTCTAATTCCATTATCTAAAGGTACTGTCTTTTCCAGCAAACATAAATGGAGACTGTACCAGATCTGGTACAATGCAGAGCCGCAGAAAAAATCTCTTGAAATTTTGCAATAAACTAGAATGTGATACACTTGTTGCCTTTGAGCCAGAAAACCTCTATTACATGACTGGCTTTTGGGGAGAAGCCATAGGAATACTTGACAAGAGCGGTGCTACTATAATTGCGCCAGAGCTTGAGATGGGTCGTGCTAAAGAGGAATCGGTAAACTGTAGGGTGGTAAAGTCAGAGCGCGGTAAAGGTTCCATATCTACTTTGATTGATGTTGTAAAAAATAGGAAGATCTGCACTGATACTAACAACTATGACATGGTGTTATCGCTCAAAAAGAGCCTTCCAAGGGTAAGGTCGACAACTGAGCCATTTTACCAAGCACGCCAGGTTAAGGATTTAGGCGAGATTGATATTCTCAAAAAGTGTTCGTCGATACTGGATGGAATGTATGAACTCTGTGTGGATGAAATCAGGATAGGCATGTCGGAGATGGAGCTACAGAGTATTTTGATGTCGTACGCGATGGAGCATGGTGCATTTGCTACAGGATACAAGTCTACGTTACAGCCATTGATTATAGCAGGTGGGCCAAACAGTGCGCTTCCACATGCGCAGGTAACAGAACGCAAGTTCCAGGACGGCGACATGATTGTGGCAGACCTTACATTGCGACACAAGGGATATGTTTCCGATGCAACTAGGACATTTGGTCTGGGCAGGATAACAGCAGAGGCAAAAAAAGTCTATGGTATCGTAAAAACATCACAGGAAGCCGGTCTTTGTGCAGTGCGACCTGGTGTTTCCTGCAAGTCAGTTGATGATGCATGCAGAAAAATCATATCAAAAAAGGGATACGGGAAATATTTCATCCATTCCACAGGCCATGGTATTGGACTTGAGGTACACGAGCTGCCAAACCTTGGACCATCAAGCAAGGCTGTACTGTCAAAGAACATGGCAATAACAGTAGAGCCCGGGATTTATCTACCGGGAAAATTTGGCGTGCGAATTGAGGATTCATTGATTGTTGGTACAAAACCTGACGTGATGCACAAGTTTACAAAAGAATTGATTGTTGTCTAAAAATGTCCTCTATGCCGTTTGCAACTCTAGGATTGATGAATTCCTCAAAGAACTTGGATCTGCGGCTAAAATTTTTGCCAAAGTCTAGGAAAACACGTGTATCTTTGTCTTCAAGTAGGATTTTGTTGCCTCCTATCTCATTTACTCCTCCGTAAAATGTGAGGCTTGTCATTATCATAATCCTGTCAGTAGTATCTTAAATGCAGATCCTTTTTTAGGCAATACTTTATCCAATTTGGGTTAATTTTAATGACAATTATTATTTCAAAAGATAACAAGAATGCAAAGACTGTAAAGCCATGATATGATTTTATCCAGATTATACGTGAATTAATAAAATGAGTTATTCTGCTTGATAATTTCTGACTATTCTAAATCTATGAATGACAAATCTTTTTCTCCCTCGTCAATATCTATATCATAATCCATACTTCTCCAGAATGGGATTGCCTTTGTGTTTTCAAGCCGTAATTTTGGAAAACCATAATCATACATATAATGTTCAATACCATGTATGATTTTTCTGCCTAACCCATGCCTTCTGAATTTAGGAAACACCTCGAACATCAGAATCGTTGGTGCACAATCACACATTTCCATTGCATGATATCCGATCAGAGCTTTTGCAACATGGTTTTTGCCTTGATAAAAATTCCAGAAAGAATATGGAAGCCAATCTTCGTTTTTCTCAGTTATCCCAGTATGAGAGTGCACAGAAATACGGATCTTTTTTAGCTTGAATTTTTCTTCGGCATGTTGTATCTCAACAAAAAAGTCGGAATTTTCATAATATTGTTCGTGAAGATATTTGATTATCTCATTTTTCTGTATGCTATTGTACAGTCTTGTTACAATACAATTATCTACAAAAAATGAAGATGAAATTTCTTTATCTGTTATTATTTTTAGAAATTTATTTTCATACTCATCTTTAATTAATACCGAATTAGGAAAATGGTTTTCCGTCCATTTTTTCATCACATCTACTACTTTTTCAGCGTCATCACGGTAACTTAATGCAATTAACAAAGTAGAATTCTGATCTGGCATTATTTCATTAAATGAAGGATAATTCTCCCATGCTAATTCTTCATCTTCATAATGGCGAAAATCATCCTCATCGTCAAATTCTCGTCCCATTACTACATGAAAGTTTATTTATTTTTAAATAATATAGTTTTTCATATCACTAGGATTCTATTATCTGATCAAACGATAATGATGATCTCATTATTAGTACAAGATGATCTTATCTTATCGCCTTGGAACAGTCACCAAAATATCCACACGCCTTACATCTTGCCCTGCTGTTGTGATGCACCAGCTCATCCAACTCCAGACACTTTTGGGTAAACTGCAATGCATACCCAAAAAGCAGCTCAGCATGCTTCTCACTGACCATCTCTTCATACGTCTTGTAAACTAGCTTCGTCCTGCTGTCCACTATATTGATCCTGTACATCTTTCTATCATGTGGAATCTCTGCCAAGCCAAAGGAAGAGCCAAGGTCATACCTTGAGTGAAGATACGTGAGCACCTGCAGCAGCTGGTCAGGGTACGGCTCTATCCTGGTATCATGCCTGTCGGGATTTGCAGTGTGCTTGTCATCGGACACTATGAGGACCTCCCTTTCCCG
>JASHOW010000011.1 GCA_030038445.1 Nitrosopumilaceae archaeon | reverse complement strand
TTTATTTTCACACTGGGCGCCGTATTACCATGATTCTGTAAAAAAAGTAAACAACATTTACAGAAAGTTTGGAATAGACTTGCCTGACTCTCCGGGGCACTCGCAGGCAGAAAGCACAGGACTCTTGGACAAAAAGCCATGGCTTATGATTGCGCCAAACATGAGCGGAAAAAACAGTTTTGTACAATACATGAAATCAAAGTATGACGCAATAACGATTGGCTTTAGCGGATGGGCGCAATCACCAAGATTTGCATTTGCAAGGCAGCATGACTATTCAATACCTTTGAGTGACCACTGCGATTACAACGAACTGGTACAGCTTGTAAAAAGATGCGCACCAGAGAAAATCTATACCGTGCATGGATTTGTGGACGAGTTTGCGTCAGATCTGGTAAAGATGGGTTACGATGCCCAGCCTCTCACTGAAGATGCACTTGATAATTATTTCTAAATTTCAATCCTGTAGGGCTACCCACTGGGCGTTATTAGGGGACGTGTGGGTTAGCACAGGTTATATCTTGCTTGGTATTCCTCTAAAAAGTTATATGGTAAATATATCTACCATGTGGTAGAGATATTTACCATACATGAAAATGCATAAATACATAGAACAAGTGCTTGGGAACAAAATATCTATAGGTACACTTCGTGTTTTGATGAACTATAAAGGCAGAATATTTACTATTAGAAGTCTTGCACAGGAGGTAGGTGCCTCACATCCTGAGGTATCAGCAACAGTGACAGAATTAGAAAAGTTTGGTGTTGTACAAGTACAACCAGTAGGGAGAGCGTATCAGATCTCATTAAATGAAAAAAGTTATGTGTTAAACGAAATTATAGAACCAATTCTTCAAGCAGAGGAAAAAACACTTGTCAAAGTCATTTCAATTTTAAAAGGTCATCTTAATACAAAAAAAATCATATCATCTGTAATCTTTGGAAGTGTTTCAAGGGGTGAAGAAAAAGAGGATAGTGATATAGATGTTTTAGTAATATCGGATGATTATGACCATGCTATAGAAGCTATCGCAAATGCAAGTGAGAATGTTGTACTTGGCTTTCACACAAGGGTATCTCCCATTGTATTTGCCAAGAAAGAATTCCTATCTAAAAAAAAGGATAATTTGATACGTTCTATATTGTCTAGCCATATCCATATGACAGGATTGGAATTGGAGAAAATCAAATGACAAGATCTGTTGATCAAAGCAAGGCCAAAAACTATCTAATAAAAGCAGAAAATGCATTACGAATAGCCAAGATTGCTCTCAAAGAGAAAGCATATGATACTGCAGTAATGAATGCAGTACACAGTTCAATTAATGCTCTTGATGCACTAACTACTGTCTATAGTGGAAAACGTTCATCTGGACAACATACGGACGTTCTTAACTTGATAAAAGGAATTTTAACCATTGATGAATTTGAATATGTAAAAAAGCAGTTTAGTGGATTAATGGGCAGGAAAAATGAATCAGAATATCAACCAACTCTTATGAATGATAAAGATGCAGAAGATGCAATCAGACGAGCAGAGCGAATTCTAGATAAAATTAAGGCTAAATTGAAAATATAGGCGTTAATTTATCTAATGAATAGTAAGGAAACTAAACCAAGTAGACGTAGTGATTTATCTTCTACTTGTTTCAGAAAATATCTTTTGCAACTTTGATTCAATCTCTTTTTACTCTCTGCCTGTACTAGCATTGATTGCCAGACTTTGCCTGCAGTTTCAATCATGACATTATAGTCTTGTTTGCTGGAGTACGCTCTAATGTTGCGTGACGGTGCAATCAATTGGGGATTGTATCGTGATGTTGAAAACCCAAGGCGCTATGTTATGACGTTTACTTCGGAATCTTGGACTGAACATTTGCGCCAACATGAACGCGTAACAAAAGCAGATATTGCCATGGAAAACATGCTTTTTCATTTCGTATAGGCAAGTCCTCCATGGGTTTCCCACCTCATTAGTTAGGATACTTCAAAACAAAACTACAAGAGCAAAAAGTAATGTCAATTGAAGTGTATAGTCTAGCCTTCCAAGTCAGGTCTACCTGGAAGGCTGGCATAAAGTTTAGATCTCCATAATAGAGATGACCAGTTTGTTCAGGGGCTTCAGTATATGATAACAAACGGTATAATCAAGATCAATTCCTAGTTCTTGGACTATTCCTAAGTAAAAATGATGGTCGCTAGTTAAACAAATTCATTTGGTTGCCAAAATGGCAGCGCATTTGTTGGATTAATCTGCGACGGCAATATGTAGTTTTGTTGCATGATATGCAATCAGAACATTTTTTCTAAAATTATTGCTGTGAAAATCATAATCTTAGCCGTCTAATGGTGTGATGGCAAAACGGGCTTGATGGAATTGAAAATGCCATTTGATTTGGAATGGGAAAATATTTTGCCCTGTGACCACCATATACCTCATCTACCGAAACGGTATTTTCTTCTAAACTGGCACATTCGCATTTTGGTGGAACTGCAGGATCTGCTCTGTACACTTGGCATCGTGTTATTCCTTCCTCTATAAGCTTTCTAGCCATGCCTCTTGTATACCATGTAGTAAATTCAGAATGCGCCAGTCCTTGCGCTGATGTTATAGGGTCTATTCTTTGTGTCATAGGCTTTCCTTGCCTGTAATACATTTTTGTTGGGTTCCAGTAAGATGCATCTAAAAGAGATGCCGCCAATGAGGCAATGTTGCCATGTTCAATGGCTTGCCTCATGAGATCTGGAAATACTATCAGACCGCTATAATTTAGCTCGGCTGGCTCAAAATGATGTTTTTGATTCTGCTCTGCATTGAATTCATCTAACATCCATCTCCGTGTATCTGTATCAAGTTCCTCAAAATGCATCATGACTTTCTCTTATTCCTAGTATTTATCAAGACTTTCGGTAAATTATTTTTTAACTAGTAATTTTCATAATCACACAAAAACACATTGTGTGTATATGCAATAAAATAACATATTCAGGTCTGTGATGGCCTGCTTACTATTAATTTAGAGAATCAAATTAGGACATTGTCATCTAGTACTTGTAAGATTCTAGATGAAGGGAATCGAGCTGATAAGACAATTCACCTAATGGACCTTGAAATTATACCAAGACAGTAACTGGGTCCTACAGTATCCGATCTAAAGGCCATAGAAAAGGTTTAGAATTTCCTATTTTATAGAAAAACGTGTCAGAGTATTCTTCTGAAGTAAAATATGGTGGGATAGCATTTGTAGATGTATTAGGTGTCAAAGGAATTTGGGCTAGAGAAACTCCTGATTCTGTAATTAGAAAATGGAAACAAACAGTCTCTGATTTTAATGATATTACGAAAGCAATTGAAGGTGAAGGACTAGGTAGGGTGAGACCTAAGGTGCGTTCCTTTTCTGACACCATTATTCTAACCCATGAATCAGAAAACCCTCTTGAAATATTGGGATATATGTCACTTCATCTTACCTATCCTTTCTGTCACTCGCTTTTACAAAGAATCTTTTTACGCGGTGTAATTAGCATAGGAAATTATTATGAATCTGATTCTGATTCTATGGTGATAGGTCCCGCTGTAGATGAAGCGGCTAATTGGTATGAACGCTCTGATTGGTTCGGAATTTCTCTTGCCCCTAGTGCCTCCTTTTTGTTACAAAAAAATGTCGAAACAGGAGGTAATGCCGGGTGGTGGATAAAGTATGATATCCCAAATAAAACTGGAGTACACGACAACAGTTGGGCATTAAACTGGCCTCCTAGATTACAAGGTGTCATGTCAATGATTCCTGATACTAGAAATCCCACAGAAGCAATTTATGATGCTTTTTCTATTCCTCCAATTGGACCAGAGGTAGTTTCGAAATATGAAAACACAATAACATTTTACAAGAAAATGTTGGAAGCCTAAATATACTATCAAAAAATTTTTAAAATAATTGGAAATGACTTCGAGAATATTGTGTTTGGGAACTGGATGTTGAGATGGTGATTTCTGTAAAAATTATCGCAATAAAATTTCTATAATGAAACAATTATCGAATCTTTCTAGCTCCATAATTTCTTAATCAAAATGCTGTGTTAGCTACAACCAAAGATACGATATCTCTATCCCGTAGTAGGTAGTATACGGGTAATCGTACTCCATATCTAACGTCCTTTGCATAAAGAACTCCTTTGATGTTAGAGTGAATTTCTTTTGCCAAGTCTTCTACAGTGGAACCATTCCTCATTAATATCAAATCAGGAAGAACACGTCCCTTGCGGTCAGAGAGCTTTTCAGGATTACTAACAGGATAAATGACATTCATCTCTAAAAATTTGAAAATAAGTGAATTAACAGCTCTCTGTATACCGGTAGTGAAATGCTCTCCAAGCACTCTTTTCCGTATAAAGTCCAATGCTTTCATTTGTTTTTCTGTTAATTGATCCTTTCTCAGCACTTCAAAGTTTTCTGCACCCATGATGTATTTTATGTATCCTTTCTGTTCTGCTTTTCTCAAAGTAAATTCACTATCGGTACTGGAGGGAATAACAAAAACATCTGGTAAATTTTCCTGAATTCTTTTCATAATTTTTTCTGGATCAGACACTAATTCTATTTTATTGGCCACAACCACCGTTGGTTTTGAGATTTTTCGAATATGTGATGCAAGTTTCTTCGAGTCCTCCATGAGAAAATTATCAAAATGTTTATCTTCTAAGTTAGCTTCTTTCAGTGCTTTCAATACATGTCTTTCTGAAACCCACATGGCATGGAGGGGTTCCGTTATTGCTACTTTTTGTTCTATTCCAGAATTGATTCGTTTGGATATTTCCTCCCTATTACCTTCTATGTGTTTCAGATACCACATAGTTAGCTCCTCCTCGATATCTTTGTAATCTGAAATCGGGTTTCCGGTGCCAATTTCTGCTATTCGTCCCTCATCATCAATGCTACCTGATGCATCAATGATGTGAATGAAAGCATCTGTCTTCATTGCAGCAGAGAGAAATTGATTTCCTAGTCCTCTTCCACTCCATGCACCTTTTATCAAGCCAGGGAGATCTATTAATTCAATGGGAATAACTCTCCAACCATCTATACATTTGGAATTTACCGGATTATCCATCACATTAAATTCCATGTGTACGCAAGGTGTAGTTGCATTTCCAGTTCCTACAACAGGTTGTTTTGTTGTAAAAGGATAAGTTGAGATTTCACCAGTTTCCATTGTTGCTGCGTTGAAGAATGTTGTTTTTCCAGTGTTAGTTTTTCCAATGATAGAAATTTTAAGTGCCATGTAAAATATTGAAACATTTCCTATTTATTAATGACTAGAACTACAATTCTCTGAAATTTTTAGGTCTTGGTAATTATACAAATATTTTAGTTTGGCGGAAATTGTTTATGAGAACTTTTTCATCAGAGGGGAAAATCGATTTGAAATACAACCAAAAATTATTTAGTTTATAAATGAAGGTGAGAAATTGATATAACTTTTGTTAAAACAAGATAAAATGGGATATTATTGATAACCTGATATCATTCAAAAACATAAAATTTCAAATTGAAATTTCTACTATAAGTCAAAACAAATCTTGACATTTCTATACCAGTGGGCCAGAAATTGTACCATGATGGTACTCTAGTCCCCTCGGGTCCGCCTACCATCATGGTACTAAAATAGGGCCCACATCATGATGATGCGATGCAAATCTCACTAGAAGACGTAGAAAACGAGGTAAACCCTACCAATTCTTCCTTGATTCTATAAAGTCAAAGGATACTCGCAGGAAGTACAGGAGCAGCCTTGGGTATTTTCTTAAAGCAATTCCGCCATCAGTCTTTGAGCTTTATGAAAATGCAAAGGATCAAGAGGTAGATATCTTAGCTAAATAATTTCTTGAGCTTGCAAGAAAAGATCCAGAACTTGCAAAAAAGATACTCATTGCATACGTAAAACAAATGCGAAAACAAGTTGAGGAAGGCAAGATGAGTCCAAACACATTTCCAAACTATGTCAAGCCTCTCAAGGCGTTTTTGGAGATAAACGGGGTTGCAATTCATTGGAAATCCATTCACAAACCATATCCACGTGCAAGTGGCGAAGCAGTTGATAGGGCGTACACCAGAGAAGAGATTCAAAACATGCTAGAAGTTTGTAACGACGTAACCGGTAGGGTGATAATTTTACTTTCGTCTTCTGGTGGATTTAGAGTAGAATCTTGGAATTATTTTACTTGGAAAGACGTCGTGTTTTTCAAAAATAGTGATGGTTCGTTCAAGGGAGCGGCATTACTGGTATATCGTAGTGATCCAGAACACTTGGACTTTTATCAAGCATCTTACATGCTTCGGGTTTGATCTATACAGAGAGTTTTGGAAGTCACTAACTGGAAAATATCCCGGTCCAAACGATCCGTTGTTAAAGGTTACAAAGACAAGAAAAATTGCAAGGCTTGAAGCACCTGGTGTAAAGAGAAGACTGGACAAAATTGTCAGAAAGATAGGCTTACGGGCATCGTTGCCAGCAGGTAAAAGGCGATATGAAGTGCAACTCTCTCACGGTTTTAGAAGGTATTTCAATACAATGATGAGACGTGCAGGGGTGAACTATCTAGACAAGGAGGACATCATGTCCTCGCCCAGCTCACGGAGCATAGTGACACAGAACAGGGAGACGCTGTACGGGGTGATTGCGTATAATTGCTACGGGATTACTATGAATTATTTTGTTATTTTTGGCGGATTTCTATACGGCTATTCAAATTTATTCCTAAATTAGCTCCCTTTTCAAGGAGCATTTTTAGTAATATTGTCTATTTTAGGCAATGCACATTAATGAACAATCTACTGTAAGGTAATGACAGAACAAATTATTGGAAATATGAAACCAATGATTTATCAGATGAAAATTTCAAAGCATGACTATTGCCTAGGAAAGATTATAGAACCCTTACAGTACGAGACGAGACCTACGACAGAATAATATCCACAGTTCACCGGCTTAAGAAGAAGAAGAGAAGGATTTACACCAGCGATTTTCTAGAAATGTTGATGGACGAGTACAACAAGAATCACAGCCGCTAAAGTGATTGACAAACATTGCCTTCGTGACATATCTTGTGTTAATCACTTCATTTGGGATTTAGGTATTGCATTGCCAAAAGAAATCCTGAAGTTTAGGGTTAATACCTTTTGCCTTGGCTCATTGTTTCCACCTTATGAAGTAGAAACGATCAAAATCAACAAAATCAATTAAAACGATGGCGACAGCCCCAAGAATGATTATCTATGTAACAATCGGTTCACATTTAGATGTGTCACTTTGGAAGAACAGAGAAGCTAAAGACAGGTCATTTTATCCATGATGTAAGTTGATAAAAAATTATGAATTAGGATACTTATCCCCAACAGATGATAGTTATATCATTCCAGTTTACACACTGGCCTACCGCACAAACTTCACCTGATAGTTTAAGACAACTGCCCTTAATGCACAGTTCGATCTTGCCACTGGCAACCCACAAATCTATTTTCAATGTCTGACAGGGATTTGTAGGATCCAACGTTATTGTTCCTATTGTAATGCCTAGCACAGATACTGTTATTACAATTTTGGGTAACTGTATATGATAGCACACTTTCAATGGCCCTAGATTTATACAGCCGTCCATCGCCTGCATCTGCTGCTGGATGCGAGATACCGTTTCCGCACTTACCTGACTTGAGCTGACGGCGGAGCTGAGTTTTGCTAGGTTGTCTTCTTTTTTGTATGTAATTGGCATTAAAATTCAGGTACATTGTACGGTAATTAAAGTTTAGCTTGATTCTCTGTAGATCT
>JASHOW010000010.1 GCA_030038445.1 Nitrosopumilaceae archaeon | reverse complement strand
TTCTAACTCAGAAGAAACCATATTCTCTATTCTTGTGACTACTTTATCAAATTTAGTCTTAATTATTGAATGATCAAGGCCGTGATTTATCAATGAATATCTACTCTCAGAGGATCAAGTGGAAGATACAGTAGGATAAAGAGGGTAGGTTATTTCATAATTCCCAAGTTCAAGAATATACAGATTTGATAATTGTAATGATCATTGGATTGGTCACCGAATTAATATGTAAAAAGACGAGCCAAACGAAGCCTCAACAGACTAATCCATGCAAAACCGTTAATTTGAATATGTTAGGCATGTGGGCTGTACGATTTACTGAACCGACAATTCAATTTCCTGCAAAGAGAATAACAGAAAAGTTTTACTCAAGATGCAGGAACCTAAACTGATATAACATAAAATGATATATCATCACTTTATACTAAAACAACACTATCATCAGTCAGTCCGAAGTCCTTAGAAATAGATAGATATGATGTACACTATCGGAAATTGTGTTCAAGTGGTTAACTGTATTTAAGATAGCTATTATTGTTGTAGTCATAGGTTCGGTTTGGACCGGCATGGTTTTTTCATCCTCTACAAAAGATTTGAGAAATTTCGATATTGACAAGATGAACTCTGACAGTATGTCTTTGTATCTACAGGGAAGCGGTATAGGTTTCTACGAGATATCTTCCAATCAATACAACAATTCTATTCTGGTAAAGATTCTAGATACAAATGGAAATTATATTGGAATGAAGACCATAACCAACAAGGAGACTGTCAATTACTTTATCTTTGATCATACTGGAGAATACGCTCTTGAATTGACAAATCTTTCTGCAGATCCTGTGCAATTAACGGTAGAGTTTGGAGATACTAAATATCAAGAATTTGGCATTCCTTGTATCATAGTTTTGGTTGGAGCGTGTTTATTGGTATTGTCAGGATACTTGAGATTACGAAGTTACATTACCGCGCATCCTGAATAAAACAGTTGAAAGACTGGAACACACAGTACGACAGATCCAACTAACAAAGACAGATTGAATCCTATCCACGATGCAGATAAAAGTATGGACAGCATTGATACTGGAATCATCTTTCTGAGAATATTATTTTGAGATCTGGATAGTGTGATAAAACTTCCTACTGTACTAAGCAGTAAACCAGTCTCTATTGTCATATGTGACGGGGTAACAAGTCCATCTATACCATAGACCTCGTGAAAATTATAATCTGCATAACCTCCTCCCAGTTGAAATATTGCCCCAAGCAAGATCATGATTATCCCTCTTCTCATTGTTTTATGTTTACAATGATTTAGGACTAGGATTGAGGCAATTGCAGAGCAGGCTACCATAGATGCGCCTGTATAAATGGTCACATGCTGGATTGTCCAAAATGTATCTGGAATTCTCAGCTCATGAGATATCGAGTCCCAAATTCCACCCAACAGCATTGTTATTGTTCCACATGTAGCAAGAAAAGATGAAAATTCTGTAATCTTTCTAGTTCTTGCCAGAACAGATGCAGAAAATCTGTTCGATAGATACATGTTAAAAAAATATCTGCAACCGTGTTATATAGAATTTTGTTTGGTAATCTTTAGCTTCTAGTTTTTAGATGAGAACTTTCATTCTTGTCATGTGAAGTACATGTTTTCTGATCATTTTGGTATTTCCATAAAGAAGTAATGAAGCTTTTCAGATTTACAAAATTTGAAAAACAATAATGTGTAAGGCTAAATTATTATACTTCCATAATCTAGTTGTTTTATGAGTCCTGGAATTGGCCTAATGAAAAGAAGGCTTCCCACCGAAAAAGAGGCAATACCGGTAGCAGTATCAGGAATAGTTCAGAGATACAATGTAAATGCAGCAGGGATCAAAACCCTTGAAACAAAATATGATGATGACGGTGGAGATTGGTACGTAGCGCTAGGATTTGAAGAAAAGAAGGTCATAGTAAAAATGGATTCTGTACAAGGTACAATAACAGAGATTACAGAGATCTAAAGTCTATTTCTTGAATTGTACGTTAGAGACCTCAGGTTCTTTTATTGTAATTAGTCCCCCATCTCGTAGTTGTTGTATGAGTTGTAGAACCTCTTTTTCTACCTGTGCCCGCTGAAGGCCAATTTTTTGGGCAAATGAATCTACCAGTTCTGTTATCTTCCTCTTTCCATTGCAGAGATGCCAAAAATCTACGATGGCCTGATTTACCATAAATCCCTGCTGGTTTTCATTCATCAAAATAAGAGAGCCATCATCTTGTTTTACTACAGAACCCACTCCTTGCGGTAATGCAATTTCATAGTTTATTGGTGCAACAGTTTTTTGTTTTCCATAGTTGATGAGTTTTTTTCCTTCATCTGACATCTTTTCTGGAGTCCACTGGGGCTCCCAGACTATCTCTACATTTATTCCTGTGACTCCTGGGACTTTATTGACATATCGTTTAACGTCGCTTACAAGCGTATCATGAAGAGGACAGCCACGCGTGGTCATTGTCATTTTTATATCAACTTTGTTATCACTAGAAATGTTCACTCCATAGATTAGACCCATATCTACTACACTAATTGGAATCTCTGGATCCATGCATTGTTTGAGAGACTCTAATACTTGTGCGGCAGTTACTGTTGGCATAAACTGATGTGATTTGTCTATGGAATAAATACCTTACAGCTTTGACTCGAATAATTTTTTGATTGATTCGTCAAATGGAGGCTTTGCCACTCCGGCTTCTGTTATTATTCCTGTTATAAGTTCGGGTGGAGTCATATCAAAGGCAGGATTTATGACATTAATATCATCAGGGGCAGTTTTTCTACCACCCACTCCAGTTACCTCACTTGCTTTTCGTTGTTCGATTATTACATCTTTTGTAGTACTTTTCATATCAAATGTTGAAAGCGGCGCTGCAACATAGAACGGTATACCATGTTGTTTTGCCATCATGGCTACCTGATATGTCCCAATCTTGTTGTATACATGACCTGTACGCAATATTCTATCTGCTCCTACAATTACTTTGGATACAAGACCGTTTGCCATAGAATATCCAACTGCAGTATCTGGGATCAGGCTTACGTCTATTCCATCATGCTTTAGTTCAAAAACGGTAAGCCTAGAGCCTTGCATCACAGGCCTAGTTTCCGTAGCTATGACTCGAATTTTTTTTCCGCTATCTTTTGTTGCCCTTATTACTCCAAGTGCAGTACCATAGGCCACCGTAGCCAATGCACCAGCATTGCAGTGAGTCATTATGGTGTCATTGTCATTGAATAGCTGCGAGCCGTGCTTTCCCATACGCATGTTTATCTCAATGTCTTCATCTGCCATTTTTTTAGCTTCATTGATGATATTATTTCTGATTTCAGAAGCATCTTTTCCCGATCTTGCAACACTCATTATTTTTTCAAGTCCCCACGCAAGATTAATTGCAGTAGGTCTTGTTTCAAAAAGAATTTTTTTTGCTTGTTCCAGATCTTTAACAAGGTTCTCTTTGTCTGTTGCCTTGCTTTGCAATGCTGCCAAGGCAAGCCCAAAAGCCCCGGAAACTCCTATTGCAGGTGCACCTCGCACTACGAGATTTCGTATTGCGTCAGCAACATCTCTGTAATCAGTATAATTTACATATACTAGCTCATTTGGCAGTCTAGTCTGGTCAATCATTACCACTGTGTTATCTTTCCATTCCACTGTTCTGAGAGAAGGATGAATCTTAGTTTCCATGGTTTTTGTCGCCTTAACTATACTATATACTATTCAAACTATACAAGAAAATTTTCAATATTTCTTACCAAGTGAGTGTCTTTTCTTTAGTATCTTGGCGTAATCTGAATTGATTTCCCTTATGATCTTAAGAGCATCATTACCTATCAAATCAAGATTTGGGATCACACAATGCCCACCTATGAAACCTGGAAACATTTTTGGCCTGTTTCCCAGATATTTGTGAATTTCGTCTGCAAATGACCACATCTCATCATAATTTACCTTATGTTTTATGGCAATCATGTTACTAAGCTGGGCATAGTTTATCAGCCATCCATAATATGATGTATCTACTATTATTTTGGCAAGCTCCAGTGCCAAAGGGCTTGACATTGTCTTTGTCTTTACGCTTACCTTCCTCATTCTATTTTCATAGATCTTTTTTGCCCATCCTGATTTTGGAGCCCAACTGTAGACAGAATAGAATTTTGTGTATCTCTTAAGATCCTTTATCATTCGCTTGTGTACTCCTCTGGTTGCACTGTAGATAACTGGAATCCTAACTTGTTTTTGCAATCTTTCGGTGGTTCCTGGACTTATGGTACTGTGTATAACTACGCCGCTAGGTTTGAACTTGGAGATTAATTTTTTGACATTATCATGAAAATTTTTGTTGTACGGAATAGCAATATGCAGTAGTTCTGTAGGTACAGATTCAAGTCTTGACAATTTAGTTTTGTCTACCAATCTTGGATTGGTATCATAGCCCACAGTCTCTGTTCCTTTTGAGATCAATTGTAAGATTGGTGTTCCAATTTCTCCAAGGCCACAAACTACATCTTTTTTTGTAATCAATAATTCACCTTCCAGATCAGATGAATAAGAGGGTTTACTTGTCTCATTGCTCTTGTAATAATTTTATTTTATCAGAGACAGCATTAAAGAGATGGCAATTCATGAATTCTTACGGTTCATATAAGTTTCGATTATTTTGCCTGATGTATCTTTTGGCAATATTCGTAACATCATATCTCTCATTTTTCTACGAATCTTTACTTTAACAGGTTTGGTTTTTTGATATATTTTAAGTTCATGAAGATATTGTTTGCGCTTGTCTTCTGATAATTTTTCAAGTATTAAATTTTTTATTTTATTAACATGTTCTATATTTTCTCGAACCTTTTTCTTTGTTAGCTGAGTTGAATGAACTCTGTATTTTGCAAGTTTTTGTGGAACTAAGAAAAGGTTACAGTCATTAATAATGCAGCAACGCATCCAGAATTCATAATCTTCCTTAAAACCGATGGATTCATCAAAAAGGCCAAATCTATCAAAGACCGATCGGTGAATCAAGCTGGTGGAACCATTACCAATGTAGTGATCTAGTAGAATAGTGTTTCTTTGCAGGCTGTTCAGATTGTTATAGTTAGGCTCTATGAATTCTCCTACAACAACACTGTTCTCATCTATGATATCATAGTTTGAATAAAATATGCAAGACTTTGCATGTTCTCCTTGAGATTCTGCTTCCTTTACAAGTATCTCGATGGCATTCTCATACAACACATCATCCGCACTTAGCCACTTGAACCATTCACCACTCATTAGTTTTATTCCAGAGTTAAGTGCAGACGGGGTTCCCCTATTTTCCTTTGTAATCATCTTTATTTTTCCTGAATATGATTTTAGTATTTTAGCAGAATTATCTGTGGAGCCGTCATCTATGCCTATTATTTCAATGTCTTGATAGGTTTGTTTTAGACAGGAATCTATGCATTCCTGTAAATATTTTTCTGCGTTATAAACCGGAATTACAATTGAAACTTTCATACTCTATCGAATTTTTTTGGCATCTCTAACGATCCGCCCGAAGATAGCAATTCAAGTTTTTGGACAAGATCGTCTAGTCTCTTGGACTGCTCTTCAGTAATTCCTTCATTGGAAAGAGATTTTCTTCCTAATTCGAGCAATTCACGAAATAATGGTGTCATTACTTCTTTCTGTATTCCTGGAAGAAGATAATAATTATAGGGCGAAGATTCTTGGAGAATGTCTTGTTGTGACTTGTATATATGAGACCGCCTCATGTGAAGATATCCCAGAAAAACTAAAAGTGGTATACCAATAGTTGATGATATTATTACATATGTAGAGAAGGTTGGAAATATTTTTCCAATAATCTCATTTTGGTTTATGGCTAAATAATATGTAGTTGTTAGCATGTTTATCACTGCTATTGTAAATGTAAAATACTGTGTATATCCTGTTTGAAAATAATACCACGAACGGAAATGGACTTTTTTCATTCCAAAACTCCTTTTGGAGGACTGCCCGCAAATCCTCCTTCCATTAGTTCTTTCAGTTTTTTTTCTAAAGATAAAATATTTTCAAGTTCTTCTTGCGTCAATTTTTCTCCTTTCAGTCGTTTAATGTTTAGTGATAATATTGCAAGATATGTTGGGCCAAAGACTTCTCTGTTATATCCGGGTGGAAATTTGTAGTTGTATGGGGAATATTGCTGTGAAATAGCAACTTCCTGAGTATACGTACCCATCTTCTTGAAATGCAACCATCCTACAACAACAACTATTGGAACTCCGACTCCTATGCAAAAGGCAACATAGCTTTCAAAGTTAGGAAAGATCTGTTGGATCCAAGGAATTTTTTTTCCTGCAAGAAAGTAGGTTGTTGTCAAAACGTTAGCTACACCAATGAACATAGCAAGGTAGGTTGCATATCCTATACGAAAATAGTAGAATAATCTGAATCCTTGTGTTTTTTTCTTCATGACCTATATTGAAAAGAGGACTATATTTCTTATATTATCTCAATTGTTCAGATGAACCTACGAATAGATTAGTACAGATTGTTAATCACATGTCTTTTTGTTGTATCTGCCGTAACATAGGGTTAAATACTAAAGAGCAAATTTTGCTATTGCAATGTATTATAATGGAAAATGGAAAAATTCTGAGGTAGATATCATATGAACATTGGCCTTATTGGCGTAGGAAATGTAGGTAGTGCCGTAAAATATGGTTTTGAGTTCAAGAGGGGTCACAATGTATTTGTGCATGATAAAAAATTTGAAAATACTTCCATAGAAAATGTATATAATAATTCTGAGATGATATTCATTTGCGTAAGTACCCCACAAAACTCCGATGGTTCCTGCAACATATCTAATGTTCAGACCATATGTGAGGAGATCAATTTGATTGCAGAAAAGAAAGGAGAGATCAAGGATGTAATTATAAAGTCAACTGTAGAACCTGGCACCACAGATAGGCTTGCAGAGAGGTTAAAATCAATAAAATTTGCAATGAATCCAGAATTTCTTTTGGAGCGTGCAGCAGTACATGACTTTTGCCATCAGGACATATGTGTAATAGGAACACGGCATGACGATCTTTATGAAAAAATAGTAAAAGCTCATGGAAATCTAGCAAAGGAGTTCATCAGGACCACTCCTGTCAATGCAGAAATGGTGAAATATTTTTGTAATGTGTTTAATTCTACAAGAATAATATTTGCTAATCTTTTCTATGATATTTCAAAGAAAGTGGGAGCTGATTATGATGAATCCAAAAGAATAGCAACTAAAAGATACAACATGATTGATTCTTACTTGGATTGTAATGAAAACCTTAGAGGTTTTGGGGGGGCATGTCTTCCTAAAGATACAACTGCAATATTTGCTATGACTTCCAAGCTTGGCATACATTATGATTTTCTCAAAGGCTTGTTAGAGGATAATAAGAAATTAAATGAAAAAAAATAAAACAGTTCTAGTAACTGGATCCCAAGGTTTTATCGGTTCATACATTTGTATCGAGCTGCTTTCATTAGGATACAAGGTCATAGGAATTGACAACTATTCAAAATATGGCAAAGTCAAACGCGCACATGATAATCATACTGAGTTTAGATTAATTGAGGTGGATTGTGCAGATAATTCTTTTAAGACTACTTTTATCTCAGGTAAAGAAAAAGACACTAAGATAGATTTCATTATTGCAGGAGCTGCCATGATAGGTGGCATATCATATTTTCATAAGTTTGCCTATGATCTGATTGCCACTAATGAGAGAATAATAGCAAACACCTTTGATATTGCAATAGACAGATTCAAGAAAAAAGAACTTGGTAAGATAGTAGTTCTGAGCTCGAGCATGGTTTTTGAAAATGCCAACATATGGCCCACTCCAGAGGACCACCAATTGATCTGTCCTCCACCTTCATCAACATATGGTTTTCAAAAATTGGCATGTGAATATTTTGTGAAAGGAGCATTTGAGCAATACGGGCTTCCATATACCATAGTAAGACCATTTAATTGCATAGGAGTGGGGGAAGACAAATCCATAAAGGAGGAGGAAGTCCTTTCCGGCAATGTAAAGTTAATGATGTCGCACGTAGTACCTGATCTCATAAACAAATGTTTGCGTGGGCAAGACCCACTTCATATTTTAGGAGATGGCAACCAGATCAGGCATTATACAAATGGCAAGGATATTGCAAGAGCTGTTGGGATTATTCTCGAGTCAGAAAATGCAGTGAATAATGATTTCAATATATCTACATCAGTAAGTACTACAGTTCTACAATTGGCCGAGATGATTTGGAAAAAGATCAACCCTGACAAGCCATTTAGGTGGGTTTCAGATCCTCCATTTGAGCATGACGTTCAAAAACGTATACCAGATACGACAAAGACTAAAAAAGTTCTAGGCTTTGAAGCAAAAGTTAACTTATCAGAAAGTTTGGATGAGGTAATAGAATGGATGAAACAAAACAGAGGCATACTAAAATGAAAGAATCTGATACGCAAGATGTTTCAAAAAAAGACGAACGAGAATTTTCGGAATATGGTGATAACATTAAAGATGTCATGAAATTTATCAATTCATGCAATTCTCTTTCTGAGTTAATAGACAAACTCTGTATTGAAAACATAAGACTATGGCATGTCTTGGATGATACTGTTGCTTATAAGAAAGAATTAGAAAGGCCTGGCATTAAAGAAAACGAACGAATTGAAATTTTAGAAAAAATTGCAAAGAAATCATTTGAAAATATTGAGACAGTCAAAAGAAGATCCATTTTTAAAAAGGCTATTGATGAGATGTTTGTATTTAACGTTAAGAAAATTATTGATGGAGAAAATATGAACATATGTATTGAGAATAAAAGTTACGGCAGAAATAATGATGATGCCAACATGGAAACAAAATAGGAAAATTAGTAAAAAATAGATAATTAAAGATTAAGAAATTTTATGAAGACCGCAGGCGGTGAATCATCAAAATAGACCTGTTCATATCAAATTAGACTTTCGTAAACGCAGACCAGATATACTTATTGAAGATCTGCAAAAATAGTTATCATGATATATAGAAGTAATAACAAGAGCCATCAAATGAAATTAAATTTAGGTTGCGGGACAGATTATAAACACGGTTGGGTAAATGTAGATAGCGGAAACGTTAATTGTGATGTTAAGCACGATATTGAAAAATTTCCTTGGCCATTTGAAGACTCAAGCGTTGATGAGATATTGATGAAACATGTTTTTGAGCATATTTCAAAATCAAATTTCATAAGTGTAATGAAAGAGATATTCAGAGTTTGTAAGAACGGTACAATTGTTTCTATTGAATCGCCATATGCAGGTTCAGACAATTTTTGGACAGATCCTACACATAAATTTCCAATGACTACGCGTACTTTTGATTATTTTGATTCAACCAAAGATCTTGGCATAAATGGACGAATATACGGATGGGATCACATTAAATTACGAGTTCTTGAAGCCAAAAAAGTAAAGAATAAACCAAATGGACCTGATGTATTTTACAAATTACAGATAATAAAATGACAGAATTTACATACTATACCATTATTGGAAAGGATTTGGAATTGTTCAAAAACCATGTTAACAATGTCAAAACATATGCAGGTTTTGACAAATTATCATGCAAGAAAAACTTTCATGTAATTGTGTATAAGAATAGCAAAATAAAAAGCGAGATAACAGATTCGATCTTAAAATTTTGCCAAGAACAGGATATCAAATCTTTTGTTTATGAGGAGCCTACTAATTCTTTTATAGACAATTTGTACGCATGTTGGAATTTGGGATATGAGACTGCACCTCCGGGTTATGTTTTTAGAGGAGGATCAGATCAAGTTTTTTCTAAGGACTCATTTGTATCGCTCTATGAAACAGCAGAAAAAATGAAGACCAGCTTCCCGCAAAAAAAGGTGATATTTCAAGCTAATACGATAGAATGTCGCAGTAGGCTTAGGAAGATTGGTGTCAAAAAAAGCAGGCATTTTGATGAGGATTTTGGTGAAAATTTTTCAAATATGAATTATGAAGCGTTTGAGAAATTTATCAGAAAAATTAATTCTCCTGTAAAGGAAGATCTTTTGACAATAGATATGGCATTAAAACATTGGAAAAAACCGACCGCTTTTTATAGTAAATTTGGAAAGACAAATAGAACAGATGGTTGTTCGTGGTTGATGACAAAACAAGATTGGATAGATCATGGTCCCTTGCCAGCCTTAGAAAATGGTATAACTGGTGATGTCATAATTCACGATAGATTTCAAGAAAACGGATATGAAAACTATATTGTCAGAGATTGTATCACATATCATTTTGTGCAGGGAGAAAGAACTGCATAAATAATGTGTTCTAATCGTTTTAGAATTTCTTTTATACATATTTCATATAGTTTTCAACGATTAATTGTATAATATTTAGTCAGTTCAAGACTCTGTAGAGCTTAAAACTTTTTCAAATATTTCTACCAAATCTTTTGTATATTTTTGCATGGAATGGTTTTCAATTTGTTTTCTTCTTTCTAGCAAGGGCTCTCGTATTTTTTTCAGTATATCCAAAAGGCCCTGTTCATCATTGGGCTTGAACAAATATTCAACATTAAATTCTGGAACCCATCCCACATCCGAGGAAATAATGGGAACGCCTTTTGCAAGAGCCTCCGGAACCGACATTGGTCCTCCTTCCCACAGAGATGGAATAAGCAAATAATCTATAACATCATAAACTTTAGGATAATTTTCATAATTTTCGTCTGCTGTGTAACATTTTATGCCTTTTGAAGAATATAGTTCAATGACTTCATCCCAGTTCTTGCCACAAAACAAAAATTCAAAATTTTTTAGATAGTCATGATTTGCCATGCGGAGCATGAAATTGTATCCTTTTCCTTCAAAACCTCCTCTCTGTACTACCCCCAGTTTTAATTTTTTTAGATCAAATCTCGACAATATGTCTATTGGCTTTAAAATTGACATTTTTTCTTTAGGATAATAATCAGCAAATCTGTCAAAGTATCTTTTATTCATGTGAATTATATGATCACAAGTTAACCAACGCTTATTTTTTAGCAAATGATCTACACTATCTTCATCCAGATGAGTGAAAAATCCCACATCTTTTACTTTGCTTTTACCTCGATAACAATTTTGAATATCTACATAAAAATTTATGTCAACATCTTTTCTGGGCGAATGAGAAAGGAAAAATTCTGTGTTAATTGGTGCAGATGAAACTATGCGTTCTGCTATTTTTTGTAGAATCCAACCACTGTTTACGGTGACAACATTTACTCTCATAATTCTTTTTTATACATAGAAGATTAATACATTTCCAAAAAGCTTTCACATTTAATCGCGTAATTCCAAAACTGATAAAGGAAACCATTCTTTTTCAAATTTTTTAAGTTGAAGAGAATTTTCATCCTTAATTCTTTGTAGCGACCAACCACTTTGTCCTAATGATTGGTATGTTGAAAATTTTTTATTTATTTTGTCTTCACCGGCAAATCCATAATGTATTAATTTTATATCGGTTCTTCTTTCATTTTTTAATCCCAATGGGAATTGACTCATGTGCAAACCTTCCCTAATGTTAAATTTTAGATTGCCTGTATTTTTCCACAATTTTCTCTGCCAGTTTTTGTTCCATAGTTCATCGATTCGATAGTTTTCTTTGCCTTTCCATAGATTATAGTATAGAAATGAAAAGGAGTCTATTCCATGTTCATTTCCATATTGACATAGGGTTCTAACACCATCTTGCTCACCATTTCTGTCAAATATCTCATCAGGGTCTAAAAATACGATCCAATCAGGATTTAGAGATAATGCCAATTCTAGGAGCTTTTGTTTGTGTGCAAGCTCTTGCTTGAACTCATCAGGCATGATAATTATGTGGTCAGTATACTTTTTTGCGATCTCAAGGCTATTGTCCTGAGAGCTGTCATCGCATATCACGATATCATCACAAAACAAAGAGAGGTGTTTTAGGCACCTCTCAAGATTTCCACTCTGTCCTTCGTTGAAGCATTTTACAAATCCTATCAACTTGATCTTCTTGGGATCTCCTTTTATTTCGTTTCTGACATTTGAGATATTGATTTTTTGTAGATTTTTGTAAGTACTACGCATGCTTCTTGCTAGTTTTTTAATTTGCAACACTCAACAAAGGAAAACTTGGATAATAAGTTTCACTGGTACACTCAAAAGATATATTCTGCCATCAAAAGATGGAAGTCGAATTGTCAGTAAAGTACATGATAGTATTAGGTATTAGGCCTGACATCATTAATTTACATCCCATAGTAAAAGAAATGGAAAGGCGAAATTGTAACTACACCATAGTACACACTGGACAGCATTATTCTTATTTCTTTGACAAGCTATTTTTTGAGCAACTTAATTTTCCAAAACCAGATTATCATCTTAAAGTAGGTTCTGGAACACAAGCTCAGCAATTGGCATCAATGGTTGAAAGGTTTGAAAAAGTCCTAGTCAAAGAAAAACCAGACCTAGTTTTTTCTTTTTCAGACGCAAATCCTGCCTTGTCAGGAATTGTTGCATCAAAGATGGGAATAAAGGTAGCTCATCTAGAAGCAGGCATGCGCAGTTATGATTGGAG
Organism: Nitrosopumilaceae archaeon; assembly: GCA_030038445.1. Classification (GTDB taxonomy): domain Archaea; phylum Thermoproteota; class Nitrososphaeria; order Nitrososphaerales; family Nitrosopumilaceae; genus Nitrosotalea. The sequence goes on along the minus strand of JASHOW010000010.1, from coordinate 19,558 downwards.
AATGCCAGAAGAAAAGAATCGTAGATTGATGGATAGTATTTCAGATTATCTATTTACGCCTACTTCAGGCACCAAACAAAATCTGCTTGACGAAGGAATCGCCCCTCACAAGATATTTCAGGTGGGTAAATTGATCATGGATGTTTTACATAATTTTAGAAGCCAAATTGATAACAATGACATAATGGATAGACTGGGTGTTGAAAAGAAAGAATATTTCCTTGTAACTGCGCACAGACCAGAAAATGTTGGAATTAGGGCACCACTTAGAAATATTCTTGAAAGTCTTGACGAGTTATACAAAATCTATGGGAAAAAGGTCATTTTTCCCATACATCCAAGAACTAGAGCTAGCATCAAGTCATTCAGACTTAGAGTATCAGATGGAATAGAATTAATGGATCCATTAGGATTTTTAGAATTTTCAAAACTTGAAAAAAATGCATTTTGTTGTGTGACAGATTCAGGCACCGTGCAGGAAGACTCGTGCATCTTTAGAGTACCATGTGTTACCATGAGAATAAGTACAGAGAGATCTGAGACAGTACAGGTTGGATCTAATATAGTTGCAGGATTAAACAAAAAATACATTATTGAAGCCGTTAGGATAATGGTCAATAAAAGAACAAACTGGAAGAACCCATATGGAAAACCAGAATGTGCAAAAAAGACAATGGACGTATTAGAAAAACACAAGAAAGAAATTTTATCACCAAAAACCTGGTGGGATTCACCGAAGATTAAGAAGAGCTATTCCATAAGCTCCTACGTAAATAAATGGAAAAACCCACTGATGCCAGATAATACATTTGGTTAAACAAGAAAACTCAGATAAGATTAATAATCCATTTCCTGAAATTACATAAATTGATTGAAGGAGTAAGGAATAATCCTGTAAAATCATTTATTGACGATAGGGGATTTCTCACTCAGGTTCTTCCAGAAGGTGAAGAGTCTTTTCAGGTAAAGAGGATCTACTCAACAGGAAATTTTTCAAAGGGGGTAATACGTGGTTTTCACAAACACAAAAGAGAAAAAAAAGCATTTTTTGTACCCTCTGGAGTTGCAAAATTTGTTGCAGTAGATGATCGAAAAGATAGCAAAACGTACAAGGAGATCAACACATTTATCTTGTCGCCATTAAACCCTTCAGTTTTGACAGTACCAACTGGTGTCTATACAGGTTGGATGTCTCTGCAAAATGATACAGTTGTTATAGGCATGTCAAGCGAAGTATTTGACAAAGATAATCCAGATGATGAGAGATTAGATCCTCATGCATATGGCGATGTTTGGAAGGTCAAAGATAGATGAAGATACTACTCACAGGAGGTTCAGGATACCTTGGCTCAATACTCACTAGAAAACTTTTGAAGAAAGGATTCCAGGTGAGAATTTTGGATAATTTTCTCTTTGGAAAGCAGACACTTGGAGAGGTTCTCAAGAACAAAGATTTGGAACTAATCAATGGAGATGTAAGAGACTTGGCGGTTGTTAGCAAGTCACTAAAAGATGTAGATGTAGTGATCCATCTTGCATCAATTGTGGGAACACAATCTTCAGAATTAGATCCAAAAACATCTATCGAGATAAATTACTTGGCAACACGAAACATTGCTGATCTGTGTAAATTATATAAAATCAAACAGTTTGTCTTTGCAAGTACATGTTCTGTATATGGCGCACAACCTAACAACTTTATCTCCGAGAACTCGGAAGTAAATCCACTTGACTCGTATGGACAGTCAAAATTCCAGTCCGAGAGGGCAATACTTCAGGCATATGACTATCCAACCATACTTAGACTTGGTACGCTATTTGGCGCCTCCTACAGGATGCGATTTGATCTTGCAATCAATCTATTCCTTGCTCAAGCCTTGAACAAAGAAGAGATAACAGTTTTTGGCGGAAACCAATGGAGACCATTTTTACACGTAAATGATGCTGCAGAGGCATTTAGTTTTGTAGTAGAGCGCAACATGGAAGGAATCTACAATACAATATGGAAAAATTTGACCATAGAACAGATGGCAAAGGAAGTAAAAAAGCTGATTCCAGCCGAGATCAAAATATCAAAGGATATAGTGGATAAGAGAGACTATAGGGTAACTGGTGCCAAGCTTGAGAAATTTGGCTTCAAGGCAACAAAGGATATCAAATATGCTGCAAATGAGTTCAAGACCAAAATACTAGAAGATGTGAAAAATTACAAGCAGGAGAAATATAGTAATTACAAGTCATTTTTCAATTCAAAAGATATTCAAAGAAAGGTTTACACACAGGGCCCAATTTTCAAAAAATAACATCTTGACTACATTAATCACTGGAGGATCTGGAGCATTAGGGACTGAGCTTAAGAATAGATTCAGAGATGCGCTGGCTCCAAATCACAAGGAGCTGGAGATAGCAGACAAGAAAGCCGTAGATGAATTATTTAAGAAAAATGATATTGATCTGGTTATTCATGCAGGAGCACTAACTGGCATACGGCCATGTGAGGAAAACAAGCAGCTTGCATGGAACACCAATGTTGTAGGCACAAGAAACCTCATAGAAGCAGTGCTTGCTTCAAAAAGAAAAGTCCAATTCATTTATGTAAGCACTGCCTGCGTTTTTGACGGTCATACCGGCATGTACAAGGAGAGTTCCATTCCTTATCCTGAAAACTTTTACGCATTAACAAAATTACTGGGTGAGCACGAAGTAAACAAGCTTTCAGAGTATCTCATAATTAGAACAAATTTTGTGGCAAAGAAAAAATGGCCATATCCAAAGGCTTTCACTGATAGATTTGGGACATACCTATTTGCAGACGGAGTGGCAGAAGGAATAAGCGATGTTCAAAAGGCAAATCTTCAGGGATTTGTACACATAGTTGGTGATAAAAAAATATCAATATTTGAACTGGCAAAGATGACTACTGTCGAAGTACAGCCCATGACAATCAAGGAGTATAACGGTCCCAAACTGACAATGGATATGAGCCTTGATACTGAACGATGGAAAAAATATCACATTTCAGATCCATAAATCACTTTTCAATAAGTTCCGTGATTGACTTCTTAAAGGATTGTTTGCTGTAAATGCTAATAGAATTTTTGAGCTTATCTAACAAGTTATCATAATTTCCTGCAATAGCGTTTCTTATTTTTTCTTGGGCATCTTTTTTGTCATCTGGTTTGTAGCGTAGATCATCAAAAGGCACGGTTTCCTTGTGCGCAGAATTGTCTGGTACTATTGGTATGCAGCCAGCTGCTATACTTTCAACAATAGAGATCCCAAAAGTTTCTGGCGATGCATGAAAATATACCTTAGACAACATCAAGCTTTCTATTACCTTGTTGCGTCCTATGTTTTTCATTAACGATATTTTTCCTGTTGGCTTGTGATTCTTGATTCTTGTAACTAGATCCTCATAATACAGCTCATTTACCCGAGTCTTTGTGTTTCCTATTATGGTATATGGTATATCTATTTCATTTAGTGTATCTATGGCAAACTCTAGATTCTTTTCCTGAGAATATCGCGATATTGTAAGCACTCTTTGTTCTTTTTTCACACTAGTGCGAAATGCATCAATATCAACAGGCGGATAGACTATAGTAGAATCTTTCCCAAACCTATCCTTAAGTGAATCTTGTATGAATTTTGAATTTGCAACAAGTATGATGTTTTTGTCAGAGATCTGGTTAACAAATTTTTGACTTAGTACATAGTATGGTTTGTAATATGCCGACCAGATACCTTTGTACTTTGTGATGTCCTTTTCAGTTTCATTTCTGAAATCATGATGACAGTAGATTATGATTTTTTGGTCATTTCTATATGGTAGAGCTAGCCCTCCTGATACTTGCACAATCAGATCATCGTCTTTTGCTTTTTCTGCCAGTTTTGACTCAAGATATCTCTGATATAGACCAAAGGCTGGCAAGCGAAAGGGAAAGACGGATTGAACCTTGATTTTTGGTAATGAAATTGTTGGTTTGGAGACAGTATACAGGTTTACAGTATGCTTGTTCTCCACCAAGGCTTCAATTAGGGTAAGTAGAGTTGTTTCAGTTCCTCCGCCACCACCTACAAATCCATGGATGATCCCTATTTTCAATTAGAATTGTGAGCATGCCCTTACACTTAATCTTTAGAATTTTAATGATGAAAGATTTGATGAAATAAAATTTACATCAATGCTTGAGATGCTTCGTGGAACATCTGGCTCTTTGCACATCCTGCAGCAAGCTCATCACCAGCACCTCTTCTCATTATTCCCCTATAGAGACCATCCTCTAGCTTTACGCCTACCCTCTGTTCCCATTCCTCTACTGTTGTGGAGTATTTCTTTTGGATTCTGTCTCTGTACCATTCTGGAATTACATTGAATGCACAGAATGGAATGATTCTAAGATCTGGTGTTACATAGTGAATATCACATCTCTGCAGTCTTTCCAAGTCTTCGTTGTACTTGTCTTGGAAGTGCATCATGCCCAAGAAGAGTCCTTTGACATGCCATGAGCCAACTGCGTCAAATGATCTTTTCATCAATATGTTACCAAACATCTTTGCCAAGTCAAGACCCGCTGGTTGTTTCTTCTTATCAACAAAGCTAGAAAGTTTTCTTACAACTTCTAACATTGTAAAGTACTTGTTCTTGCCAGAGCGAATCTCTTCTGCCTTGTCTTCGAAGAGCTCTAGCATTCCTTGAATATCTGCAAATTTAGTTAGAGGTACAAACTTTTTGGTTTCTTGATCCTCAAAGATGTATGTTCCAGCGCCACATGCAAAGTGAATCGATAATTCGTATTTTGGCTTGCTTGAGAATGCCTCAATGACATTTGTTAGTGGCATACAGCTTGGTACTGGGAACCAGTCATCCACTGTTACCTCGGCACCTGTTTGTTCCTCAATTCTTTGTATGCAGTCTGGTATTGTAATTCTGTATTTTTCACGTTCCTTCTTGCCCATTCTTCCTGTCAGTGAGACTGGTTGGAAGTTTACTGCGTGCACAACATCAAGATTCTTTTGTGCATATCGAATTATTCCGCCTAGCTCGTGATCATTAATTGATTTGATAACTGTAGGTACAAAGACAACAGTGGTTCCTGTCTTTCTTGCACTCTCTAGTGCATATGGAATCTCCCAGTGATTCTTGGGATTTGTTCTTGGGGTTACGCCGTCAAAGCTAAGATAGAGATTATTTACGCCAGCAAGTCGTACCTCTCGCATTGCTTCTGGATCCAGAGCAAATCGGATTCCATTTGTGTTCATTTGGATATGATCCACTCCTTCCTCTTTCATTATTTTGATAACATCTGTAATGTCTTCTCTTAGCATTGGTTCTCCTCCAGTAATCTGCATAGAGTTTCCTGGAATTGGCCTCTCTGCCTTGAGAGTCTTCATCATTGCTCTTACCTGATCTTGTGTTGGCTCGTACATGTATGCACCTTCAAGTCCCTTCTTTACATAGAAAAAGCAGTACCAACACGTGAGATCACACCTGTTTGTAACTATCATGTTTGCAAGTCCACTGTGCGAAAGGTGGTTAGAGCACAATCCACAGTTGTTTGGACAAGAACACTTGTCAATCATTACATTAGGAGCATGGGCACCCTTTCCATCCATCCAATAGGTGCTAAACTTTCTGTACATTTCATATGAGCCAAAGTACAATTCCTCACATTCTCCGTGTGTAGGGCAGGTCTTTGTCATGAAGACCTTACCGTCCCTTTCAAAGACTTCGGCGTCAAGTATCATATTGCAGTCTGGACATATGCTTTGTGTAAATCTTATAGTAGACCTTTTACCCAGAGTTGGAGTCTTTAGATTAGATATCTGAATTAGTTCCATGCTTGTTATTGGCATATCTTAGTAATTAGTATTTAATCCATTTCCAACAAGACACCAGATGAATAGGTAGACACGTATTCTCAGCACGCAGCACTCAATCCTAGATATATATACCTTGGAATCTCGATTGATATGACATGAGTCTTTCTGACAGGACTAGAAAGTCCCTTGAGAAGGTTGGGCTTACTAGTTATGAGATAAAGACATATGCGTCTCTTCTGAAGACTGGACCAATAACAGCCTCCGATCTAAGCCAGAAATCAGGCGTTCCTTATTCTAAGATATATGAGGTGTTAGGCACTTTGGAAGAGAAAGGCTGGATAGGTTCTGACGACTCTCGTCCCACACAGTATTTTGCCAAATCTCCAGCTACTGCCATGCAGACATCAAGGCAGCAATTTGAGACAGATTTTAGCAATAATGAGAATATCATATTGAAGGAGCTCACCCCACTTTACGAACAGAGTGGAACAAGCGAGAGACCAGACATCTGGATAGTCTCTGGAGTCATGAATATAGCAACCAAGATTCTTGAGATGGTAGATTCTTGCAGAAACGAGGTCTTGATTGCAATACCCAAAGTTGCAGAGGCCCTAGCAAAGGAGGCATTGCCAAAGCTTAGGTTATTGCATGACAGAGGTGTAGACATTACTATTCTAGTATCAGAAGATGTAGATAGTGATACGTTAAAGTCACTGTCACGTGTGTCCAAGGTCAAATTAAAAAAGGGACTCTTTGGAGGCGGTATAATATCAGACAAGAGGTATGTGGTTTTGCTACTTGGCGAGGAGCTTGGGACATCTGCTTCCAAAGAGGCCGTTGCCATATGGGCCGATCATTCAGGTCTTGCAGGCTTTGCACGCGAATACTTTGAATACTTATTGAGAGAATCAAAAGATGTAAAGTAAGGTTGGGAGATTACAAATCATGAAAGATCAAGAAATCCTGTTTGTTGGAACTGCCGAGGCAGAACATGTGGAGATGTACCTAAAGGCAATCTGGCACATAAAGGAGGGTGGAGATCCCGTAAAGATAAGCACCATAGCAAAGATGCTAAACGTAAGACAACCAAGTGTAGTTCAGATGCTAAAAAAACTAAACGATACCAAACTTGTAAACTACAACAAGGGCGGGGTTTCTCTGACCAAAAATGGAGAACAGATTGGTTCTAACATGATGCGAAATAGCAGACTGCTTGAAGTATTGATGGATAGCGCTCTTAAGGTTGACATTGATGAAGAGATGGTTTGTGGAATAGAACATCACATGAATGAACAGTTTACGGATGCGTTATGTACAATGTTAAAGCATCCTAGACAGTGTCCTCATGGACATACTATTCCTCGTGGAAAATGCTGCAGGGTCTAGTCTTGAAGAATTATATCAGAGGCAAGATTTGAAGAAGATATGACATGTTTTTGTGGCTGCGAAACATATGTGAAAGACTCAAATGGTTTTAAAGTTGGTTGTGTCAAGTGCAGCCACGGCCCTCAGAATCATGAGGAAAGTTTTAAGATCAAGCCCATTACGGAAGGAAGTCAGAAACGCGGTTCATTAAGCTAGTTACTCTCCTATAATTTTCACAAGTACACGCTTTGGTCTTTTTCCATCGAATTCTCCGTAGAACATCTGCTCCCACGGACCAAAATCAAGTTGACCATCTGTTATGGCAACTATAACTTCTCTTCCCATTATCTGTCTTTTAAGATGTGCATCTGCATTGTCTTCTCCTGTTTTATTGTGTTCATATTTCGATGTTGGTTCGTGAGGAGCCAATTCTTCAAGCCACCGTTCATAATCTTTATGCAGACCACTTTCATTATCGTTGACAAATACACTGGCTGTGATGTGCATTGCGTTAACTAGACAGAGTCCCTCTTTTACTTGGCTTTTCTGTACTATTTTGCGCACTTCAGGGGTAATATTGACAAATCCCCTTCGCGATGGTACATTAAATGTCAAGTATTCAGTAAAGGATTTCATGACAGTTGTAGAATTCTTATTTCATAAAAATCAAGTGCAGGCTCAGAACTCAAGATCCTTCTCATCAAATCAAAAGGGATTTGGTCATCAACGCCTGCAGCAAGTAATTTTTTTTGTTCCTAATTGAGTTTTTCAAGAAGCTTGATAAAAGGCGGTTGCAAGATCCAAGCAAATGGTAGCAATCGACGCCACTTGTTCACTTGAAAGTTTTAGGAAATTCATAGTTCTGAGTACCTGCAATTCTTTTATTCCGGAGAGCTATGTGGAGGATTACGAGGTATTTCCAGAGCGCGAGACTTCGCCTGGACTAATTTACGTGGAGGCAGCAGACAAGGTGACCCTTAAGAAGATTCGTGACATGACCTTTGTCAATGCAAAAGAGGTTCTTGGCATAATATACTCATCAAAAAGTGGCAATACAAACCTAAAGTGGAGACAGATCAGGCGTGTCATGGGAAAGGTAACTGGAGATGCATCAACGAATACGCTGGTAAATTTGACCGAAGCCGGGGTATTAACGCAGGAATGGGTACAGAACTATCTAAGAAAAAAGGCAGAAGAGAAACAGGTCAAGGCTGACGAGCTAACAAACTAGATCACTGTTCTTTTTTATTATTGTAGATTTTAATACAATACGAATTGATTACAAAGAAAATAGACGAGAACATGGTGGCTCTAATACCTGAAGAGTCTGATGATCTTTTCACATTACGAAGAGTCATGCGAAGCCAAGACAAAGTAATAGGAGATACTACTCGTGTTGTAAAACAAGACAAAGACTTTGCAAGACCTGACCGAGGAGAGAGAATTAAAATTCGCATTGCGTTAGATGTTGAGAAAATATCTATTGACTATGTTGTAGATAGACTGAAGATTCAGGGGACCATATCAGAATCAGATAATGAATCTGTTGCTAGAGGTTCACATCATTCAATGACCCTAAAGATTGGTGAGCCTATAACTCTCATTAAGAAAAGTTGGAGCGATATAGAAAAAAAATTGATTTTTGGAAAGAAAGACGCAGGAAGTTTTTTACTTGTTGCAATAGATACTAGTGATTGTGGGATAGGGAGACTGGCTGGAACTCATCTCAAACTACTACCCAACCTATATTCTGGCGCAAGCGGTAAGAGATACAAATCTAAATTCAACATCGAGGATTTTTTCAAGGATGTTCAAGGCGCAATATCATCTGCAATAAGAGAAAATGATGAAGTCATAATATTTGGCCCAGGGGAAACAAAGAAAAGATTGGGAAATTTTATCTCCGATACGTCTTCTGCCAAGGGACATGTGATACGTGTGATTGACGGCATAGATTCAAGCGGAGAAGACGGCATATACACATTCATAAAATCCGATACAATGAAGCAGGCTCTTGCAAAAAGCAAGATTGCAAAGGTATCGCATATTTTAGATGAGATAATGCTCATGGTAAACAAAAAGATCAACAGGTTCAGCATGGGTTTTGAGGAAACAGCAAGGGCAAATGATGCAGGAGCAGTACAATCATTAGTATTCTCCGACAAAATTTTTGAAAATCAGGACGAAGATAAGGTTATTTCTTTTCTAAATCAGGCAGAGGGAAAAGGGGTAGAAGTGTACGCAGTAGATTCAACAACAGATGTTGGGCTTAGGGTCTCATCTCTTGGTGGAGTTATTTCTCTTCTTAGGTTTTCCCTTACTAGTTGAATCCATTAGCCAATTCTGATATGATGTATTTACGGAATCCATTTCTAGTTCCACGATTTCCGGAACTTGATATGGATGTGTTCTTGTAATCTCATCTTTGAGCATTTTTTTTGCCTTTGTTGTGGTTTTAAAGAGTGCCAAGAATTCTTCGGTGTTTTCTATTCTTCCTTTCCAAGTATAGATAGAATTGATTTTTGTATAATTAACACATGCGGCAAGTCTCTTGCTGACCACAATATTTGCGATTTTATCTAAGGATTTTTTATCTGGATATGTAGAAACTATCACAATTCCCATAGCAACTGATAAATTTGCCTCGCTAAAAAGAGTATCAATTAGTTTGGCATTTGGATTTTTGCAGCAAAATTCTATTATCTACGTGTTAATCGCATGGTTTATCATATTTGCGATTGCAAAGGTATCAAAACTTGATAAACGCGGCTTTGAGATAAAACCATACAGTCTTACCTACAAAAATCAAAACGTCCAATTAATTTTAACAAGACTTTTGGGTAGGACAGAACGTGCAACAAGAATTTTTTCAAACGCAAGTGTTGTTCTTGGATTTATAATGATGGGAGCAGGTTTTTGGTATCTGATTTCCAATCTTTCTAACTTTTTTGTAAAACCAGAGTCTTTTGCAGAAATGACAGTACTCATCCCCGGAGTTACAATTCAGTCAAGTACCAACATTGCGTATTTCCTGCTTGCTGTTCCAATAGTGCTTGTTATGCACGAGGGTGCACATGGGATAGTAGCAACACTTGAAAAGATAAAGATCAAGACGGGTGGCTTTGCGGTCTTTATTGCGTTATTTGCAGGTTTTGTCGAGCCAGACGAAGAGGAATTTGCAAAGGCCAGAAAAATATCTAGACTTCGAGTGATAGGGGCTGGTGCTACGTCAAATGTCATATTCTCTTTTGTAATTGCAGGCTTGCTTCTTTTCAATCCGTCCTTTGCCCTAATCATGCCAGATGGCATACGAAATATACTCTATAGTGAACCGCTAGGTGTTCCAATTATTTCTGTTGAACCTGGCTCAGGAGCTGAAAAGGCAGGATTGCAAAAGGATGACATGATAACTGCGATCAATGGAGTTCACATATCTCTACCGCAAGACTTTGCCAAAGTCAAGCTAAAGCCTGGCGATACTGCTACCGTAACGCTGACAAGATCAGGGCAGACTCTCCAAATTCCGGTGGTGACAACCCCGTCACCAGATGATCCTCAAAAAGGAATGCTCGGTATCATGAGGGCTGCACTGCCATCCTATCAACCGGTTGTTCCCTACTACATTCACTGGAGCCCAGAGGTGTTCATGTTTTTGTTGTGGTTATGGATGCTGTCATTTTTCATTGGCATATTCAACATGCTACCTTTGCCCATACTTGATGGTGGAAAATTTGTCCATAGCATAATTGAGAAAAAGATGTCTGAAAAAGCACTAAAAGTAACAATGCTATCGCTGTACGTATTTACTTTTGCTCTATTTGGACTAAACATTGCACTTTCAGCAGTAAAATCTGGCTTTATCACAATTTGAAAGGGCTTGCCAAATATGAAACCAAAGGAGTGAAAAGTTCACGAAATGCGATTATTGTGAAAATACCGTAGCATATTCCAGAAAATATTCTGGAGAAAACCTTTGTCCTGGTTGTTTTTCAAAATCCATCATACACAAAACGATAAAGACCATATCAAAATACAAGATGATTCACCCCGGAGATGCAATAGGTGTTGCCGTTTCTGGTGGTAAGGATTCACTATCTCTTCTACATATATTAAAGCAAATCTCGTTGAGTCACAACTTTACGCTTCAAGCCATTACGATTGATGAGGGAATTCCTGGATATAGAGATGAAGCACTGGAAATTGTAAGCGACTTTTGTAACAAGATCAAAGTGGAACATGCAGTTTATTCATATAAGGAACTTTTTGGCTCGACTTTAGAACAATCTCTTAAGATAAGAGAAGAGGAAAAGATATCATCTTGTTCCATATGTGGCATACTAAGAAGACGAGCCATTGATTTTGGCGCAAGAGAATTTGGGGTGGACAGAGTTGCAACAGGCCATAATCTAGATGATTTTATTCAGACTTTTATCATCAATCTTCTTTCAGGTGACACAAACAAGATAAGCTGGATGGATCCAGAGACTACAGACAACAAAGCAAGAAGGATAAAGCCATTTTGTGAGATTTACGAAAATGAGATTGTCTTCTATGCCTTTGCAAATAACATCCCGTTCCAATCAGAAGAATGTCCTCACATGAATGAGGGAATTAGAACCGAAATACGCAATTTTCTCAATGCATTGGAAAAGAATCATAGTGGAATCAAGAACAACATGTACAAATCAATTTTGAAAATTTCTTCTGAATTTAAAGACAAAACAGATAAGGTATGGAAAAGATGCTCAAAATGCGGATCAGACTGTACAGGTGATACGTGCTCCGTATGCAAGACATTATTTAATTTGGGACTGGGACGACCCTAATGCACATAAGGATCTTATCATAACGACATGATGGTAGTAGGGAAGATCGGGGCGCTAGCCGTGCCCTGCCTCTGAAACCGGCTATATGCAGGGGTCAGTAACTGCTGGGTAAATCTCTAGATGGATGATACTCACTTGACTTGCGGAGATGAAATCACGCCGAAGCGGGTGGATGCAGGACCGAGACTGTCCGAAGGGATGGCTCTCAAGTTCTAACTGCCGAAAGGGATGAGGTCCGGGAGGGAGCAATCCTAAGGTAGAGCATCCACGCTACTTCGTCTACGTGGCGGATCTTGCTTGACTTGAGACGAGGCCGTCTGTTTAGACTGGAACTAGCAGAGCTACTACCTCTAAATACGTCCTAATAAGATGACAAGGTATGGACGGCTTGATCTCAGGTCATACAAGAACATATGATGATTTTAAGAAGCAGCTGTCGCCTCAAGTAAAACCATTGTTTGAGGAGGTGCGAAATTTTTGCTTCTCGCTTGGAAACAATGTATTAGAGGATGTGCGAATGCACAGGATAGTATTTTGTAAATCCATGACATTTAGATATTTTGCAGATATTGAACCGCAGAGAGAATCAGTTATTGCAAAGATCAGAAGAGATAGAAAAGAACCAATAAAAGAAATAGAGATAATGTCAGGTCAAAGTCTTGATGAACTCAAAGGTCTTCTCTCTGATGCCTATTTGAATATACATTAAGAGAGAATTTCAAAATCTGTAAGGTTTTCAATCTTATTTTCATTCATGATTTTTATTTCATCTACAACAGCACCAGCAGGACCAAGATGACTCCAATCTATTACAGCGTCTACGTTTGATTCCTCGCCTTCTAGTACTGCTTCAACTCTTTTATCTGGAAGGTTTCTGACCCATCCCCTAACATTATTTTTTTCTGCAGATTCTTTCATGCTTTGTCGAAAATAAACTCCTTGTACCGTTCCACTAACGTAAAGATGAACTCGTTTTAAGGTCACAGATCTGGTTTTGTTTCAACTATTAATTAGCTTTAAGAAATTAATCTCTTTCTTTAACTCTGGCTCGTCCCGTCTTTCTTGCTGCTATGCTACCAACTTTGCGTCCAGGAGGAGCATTTCTTGAAACAGTTGAACTTCTACCAACATGTTGGTGTCTTCCACCACCGTGTGGATGGACATATACTGCTTGTGCAACACCTCGTACTATTGGATACTTGTGTCCTTTAGAACGCATTCTGCGCCAAGCCACTCCTGCTCTTAGAAACGGTCTATCACCTGCACCTCCTCCAGCAAGGACTCCAATCATTGCCCTATTCTGTGGATTAAGGGTGGTAAACTTACCCGATGGGAGTTTTAGTGTTACACCTTCATTCCCATGAGAAAAGACGGTGGCATAAGATCCTGCTGATTTTACCAGAGAACCGCCATCACCAAAGTGTCTTTCTACATTACATACCAGAGTTCCATCTGGGATGTTTTGTATACTAATTACGTTTCCAGAAGAAATTTCGGACTTTAATCCAAAGTGTAATTTTGAACCAATCTTGGTACCTAAAACCGATGGAATAAGAGACCAGTTTCCATTCTTGAATCTAACTCTGGCAAGAGGAGCGTCGCGACCAGTCTCATGAACTATATCAATTACCTCTGCCTCATGTTGTTCAGACAGCATAAATCTGGGATATTTTGCTGGTACTAACTTACCAGTAGAAGCTGCACGAAATTGCATTCCGCCTCTACCCCGTCGTCTCACTAGTGGCCTTTTACCCAAAGCATCGAATGTGCCCTTTCTTGTAAATTTTAATCTTCTGATCTATTTGTGGTGGATCAAAGACAACAAAGGTATAAAAATTAGTTTGAGGGTGTTTAAACATGAGCCAGAATACGCTTTCCCTTAAGGTACTTGAGGCCTATACAAGAGATGTAGGAAGAGGGGTAGCACGTATTGATTATGATTCCATGGATTCCCTTGGTGCATCCACTGGAGATGTTATTGAGATAAAAGGTAAAAGAAGAACTGTAGCTAAATGTCTTCCATTATATCCATCCGACGAAGGCAAAGGCATAATCAGAGTAGATGGGCTTGTAAGAAATAATGCAGGTATTGCAATAGGCGATACAGTTGCCGTACGCAAGATCAAGGCTGTTGCTGCCGAAAAAGTAGTAGTTGCCCCACTTGAAGCAATACCGCCAATTGATGAAAGATATCTTGCTGATGCTTTGGAAAGTGTTCCTCTGATAAAAGGAGACAATGTAATGGTCCCATATTTTGGTGGAAGACTTACTTTTCAAGTAATAGGTGTTACACCTGCGGCTGATGCTGTACTTGTAACCCAAAAGACAGTATTTCACATTGCAGAAAAAGGAGAGACTCTGCGTGGCGTTCCACAGGTAACCTATGAGGATATTGGTGGCCTGACTGACGAAATTAAGAAAGTTCGTGAAATGATTGAGCTACCTCTACGACATCCAGAAATATTTGAGAAACTTGGTATAGAAGCTCCAAAAGGAGTGCTTTTGTATGGACCTCCAGGAACAGGAAAAACTCTACTTGCAAAAGCTGTTGCAAATGAAAGTAATGCTCATTTCATAAGTATTTCAGGACCTGAAATCATGAGTAAGTTTTATGGTGAAAGTGAGGCAAGACTCAGAGAAATATTCAAAGAAGCTAAAGAAAAATCCCCCTCAATAATATTCATTGATGAAATTGATTCCATAGCTCCAAAAAGAGAAGAGGTGACAGGCGAAGTAGAAAGAAGAGTAGTGTCACAATTGTTATCTCTCATGGATGGTCTAGAAGCAAGAGGCAAGGTCATAGTAATTTCTGCTACTAACAGACCCAATGCAATTGATCCTGCACTTAGAAGACCAGGTAGATTTGACAGAGAAATCGAGATCAAGGTTCCAGACAAAAAGGGTAGAAAAGACATTCTCATGATCCATACTAGAAACATGCCTCTTAGTGATGATGTAAACTTGGACAAGATTGCAGCAATAAGCCATGGATATGTTGGTGCTGACTTGGAGTACTTGTGTAAAGAAGCAGCTATGAAGTGCTTGCGAAGGTTATTGCCTGAGCTCAACCTAGAAGATGAAAAGCTTCCTCCTGAGACCCTTGACAAGCTGATTGTAAATGACGAAGATTATCAGAATGCACTCAAAGAGGTAACTCCCTCCGGAATGCGCGAAGTCTTTATTGAGAACCCAGATGTTAGTTGGGAAGAAGTTGGAGGGCTAGAGAATGTCAAGCGAGAGCTACAGGAGGCAGTAGAGTGGCCCATGAAATATCCAACGTTGTATTCCAAGCTTGGACATAGAATGCCAAGAGGAATTTTACTACATGGGTCAAGTGGAACTGGAAAGACTCTACTTGCAAAAGCTGTCGCTACTGAAAGTGAGGCCAACTTCATATCAGTCAGAGGGCCCGAGTTATTATCAAAATGGGTAGGAGAATCAGAACGTGGAATAAGAGAGATATTCAGAAGGGCAAGACAGGCCTCACCCTGTGTAATATTTTTTGACGAAATCGATTCAATAGCTCCAGTCAGAGGAATCGGAGGAGAGACTGCGGTGACTGAAAGAGTAGTCAGCCAACTGTTAACTGAACTTGATGGGATAGAAAGCCTACGAGGAGTAGTGGTCTTGGCTGCTACGAACAGAGCAGACATGATAGACACGGCACTGCTAAGACCAGGTAGATTTGACAAAATTATCCTAGTACCACTTCCTGATAAAGAAGGAAGAAAGAAGATACTGGAGATTAATGCAAAGGACATTCCAGTTGTAAGAGAACCTATGGCAGATGGTGTAAAGAATCCTGATTATGTAGATCTGGACAAGATTTCAGAATCAAGCGATGGAATGAGCGGAGCAGACGTTGCATCCATTGCAAACACAGCAGTATCTCTAGTAATACACGAGTTTCTTGCAAAATATCCTGACCAAAAAGAGGCTGAAAAACAAGCCGCAGATGCCAAGGTCACGATGCGACACTTTGAGGAAGCTGTCAGGAAGGTAAGGACCCAAAAGGAACTCAAGATAGGCGAAAAGGTAGCAGTACCCTACTACAGGTAATTTTAATAAAATAACAAACTCTAATCCTAACAAATGTCTCATAGTGGATACAGGGGAAAAGGCCTTGAATTTCTTGAGAAGAACAAGATAGAGGTAGGCAACCTTGTCAAAGTGCAGGCCGATTCTACATATTCAGGAATTTTGATGCCAAGATATGAGCACAGTGATGATGGTCACATTGTTCTCAAGCTAAAAAACGGTTACAATATAGGATTAGAGATTGAAAAAATATCCAAGATCGAAATTGAATCCAATCCATCTGTAAAGAAGGAAAATATCTCACATCCACAGGCGGATCCAAGTCTACCCAAGATTTTGTTGATATCAACTGGAGGAACCATTGCAAGCAGGATAGACTATAGAACAGGCGGGGTAACGCCTGCACTAACGGCAGCAGAACTAAATGCAAGTGTGCCGGAACTATCCAAAATAGCCAACATAGACACAGAAGTATTGTTTTCTGAATATTCCGAGAATCTTCTGCCTGAACATTGGATGAAAATTGCAGAAAAACTCAACTCGTGTTCTAGGTCTGAATACAAGGGAATCATAATAGCTCACGGAACTGACACGATGCAGTATACTGCAGCTGCACTCTCGTTTTCATTGCAGGGCTATCCCAAACCTGTAGCTTTGGTAGGATCTCAAAGATCCTCAGACAGGCCTTCTTCTGATGCTGCACTAAATCTCCTATCGGCAGCCAAGTTTCTTGTCAAAACTGACGCTAGCGGTATTTTTGTTGTGATGCACAATTCAACAAGTGATGATGAGATTGCTTGTCATTGGGGGACAAGAGTAAGGAAAAATCACACCAGCAAGAGAAATGCGTTTCAGACAGTAGGAGGATCTCCTGCATTCATTGTAAGAAAAGACAGCATTGAGAGAAATCCATCATTTGGTTTTATACAAAAACCATTCAATCCCAGAATTAATTTCAACAATAAGGTCATGCTGATAAAATACTACCCAGGCCTTGATCCAACTCTGATAGATCATATAATTAGCTCTGATTACAAGGCAATTATTTTTGAAGGAACTGGTCTTGGTCATGTAGGCAGAACAATGTACGAATCAATAGAACGCGCAAAAAGAAAAGGTCTATTCATTGGCATGACATCGCAATGCATAGACGGAATTGTGCGCATGACCGTATATGACAGTGGAAGAGACTTGTTAAATCTTGGTGTAACTCCACTTGGAAACATGATTCCGGAAACTGCTCTTGTAAAAGCTATGTGGGCCTTGGCTAATGCCAAAGATAGCAATGAAATGGAAAAAATAATGAAAGAAAACATAGCATTGGAAATTTCAGACTAAGACTTAAAACAAGTATGACAATAAAATCAGATGTGTCTGAAGTTCAGATAGACAAGATTGGTTTGAAGGTAGGACTTGAGGTACATCAGCAGCTTGGAACAGGCACAAAGCTGTTCTGCAATTGTTCTTCAATAGAATCAACGGATTATCCCATAAAATTCACTCGAAGGTTAAGAATAGCAAGAAGCGAACTTGGAGAGTTAGATCCTAGCGCTCTATTTGAGACCAGTAAACAGAAAACCATAATGTATTATGCAAATCCCGAAAGTAGCTGCCTTGTGGAGCAGGACGAAGAACCCCCACATGATGTCAGTGCCGATGCGAAGGAAACTGCGTTGATAGTATCTTCTGCATTAAAAACAAACATTTTCAACGAAATTTATGTAATGAGGAAACTAGTCATAGATGGCTCAAACACATCCGGCTTTCAGAGAACTATGTTGATTGGGCGTGGAGGGAATCTAGAGGTGGATGGGAAAAATGTAGGTGTCCAGAGTATCTGTTTAGAAGAAGATGCGGCAAAGCTTCTAAACGACTTGGCTGATTTCAGGGAATATACTTTAGACAGATTGGGAATACCCTTGATAGAAATAGCACTAGAGCCTGTAAGTGGCACTCCCCAAGAAATTAAGAAAATTGCGTTGACATTAGGACGTTTGCTGAGAGCGACCAAGAGGGTTCAGAGGGGGCTGGGCTCCATAAGACAGGATGTCAATGTTTCAATCGATGGAGGGGGAATCGTGGAAGTAAAAGGAGTCCAAAAACTTGATCAACTTGAAAAAGTAGTGGAATATGAAGCTAAAAGGCAGCACGGTCTCAAAATAATATATGAAAAACTACAAAAAATGGATACTGAACGAATTGCAAAGGAAAGGGACGTAAAAGATGTTACATTGTACTTTAGAGATTGTAAGTCAAAAACCATTCAAAAGTCAATAACCAGTGGTGCAGTGGTAAAGGCAATCAAGGTGAAAAATTTTGCAGGCATGTTTGGCTTTGAGCCTTACCCTGGGATCAGACTTGGGAAACAACTGGGAGAGCTGGTCAGATTCTTTGGCTTGGGTGGCATTTTTCACTCAGATGAGCTCCCAAACTATGGAATTGAGGAAAATGAGATACAACAAGTCAAAAAAGTTCTTGAAATACAACAAAATGATGGCTTTTTGATTCTTGCAGGAGAATCACAGAAACTTGACACAGTAATAGAATCCATAATTAGAAGAATAGAGGAGGCAAAGATTGGCGTACCAGCAGAAACAAGAGTAGCTACACTTTCTGGAGAGACAGTTTATCTCAGACCCAAGCCAGGCGCCTCTAGAATGTATCCAGAAACAGACATACCTCCAATTATTGTGAACAGTAATGAGATAGATGAGGCTAGAAAAAAGGTACCAAAATCTTGGGAAGAGAGCCTACTGGCACTTCAAAAGCAATATGACCTAAACCCACAACTTGCCTTGCAAATATTTGATTCTGAATATCTTGATTTATTTGAATCAATATGCAAAGATAAAAGGATCTCGCCAAATTTTGTATCGTCAGTTCTTTGTGGAACCATTACTAATCTTGAGAGACGTGGTCTGGACTCGAAATTATTAAAAGATTCAGATATTTCAAAAGCATTTGAGTTTTTAGCGGAAGGAAAGATTGCAAAAGAGTCACTTGAGATCATCTTTGAAAGTATGATGAATCAAACCTCCACTTCTCTAGAGGATGCAATTGAAAAAAATGCAATCAGTACAATAGATGACAGAGAATTAAATGGCATATTAGATGAGTTGGTGTTAGCTAACATCAAAGTGATAGAACAGCAAGGTCCAAGATCCATTGGGCCATTGATGGGGCTCGCAATGAAAAACCTGCGCGGAAAGGTGGATGGTCAGAGGATAAATCAGATGCTAGAAGCCAAAATAAAGATGCGACTTGATACAAATCCAAAAGGAAATTAAAGCGTGTCAAGTTATTGTCTAATGTTACAGACTAACTAGCCTTTTGAAGTAGATAACTGGTAACGAAACGTAGATTTTGTTGATCTTAAAGATTTGTAATGCGGGAGGTGGGATTTGAACCCACGAACTCCTAAGAGATAAGGTTCTGAGCCTTACGCCGTTGACCAGGCTAGGCGACCCCCGCAACGTGAAAATTAAAATCCCAGAATAAGTGTCTTT
>JASHOW010000130.1 GCA_030038445.1 Nitrosopumilaceae archaeon | reverse complement strand
ACCATGAATACCATGGCTGAGGAAACAAGGGAGAGAAAACGCAACATCAAGACAGAATCTATTGCAATAGAATCCCCACGTCCATTCAGATCTACTGCAGGTACAACGGAATATGCAGAACAGCTTGGTGATTTCCGGGTCAGCTATTACTGGATGGAGGCCAAGGGATTCTTGGGTTCTGCAATAGAGATGGACCTTTCTCTTAGGACAAGCGATAGTACAAATGGTTGCAATGTAATAGTTGATTCTTTGCGTGCCGCAAAGGGTTTGCTGACCAGAAAGGAGCTTGCAAAGTCAGACATTATTTCTTCATATGCGTTCAAAAACCCCCCCAAGAAGAGGCACATTAGAGAATGCATCAGGTCATTTGAAGACGAATTTGTGAACTGAAAAGTCATCAGCTAGTAAGAATGAAGACCAACATACAATGTGGCATCTTTCGTTAATTAGCGTGAGGCTAATATCCACGTAAAACAAGTTTAAGCGTAAAACAGAAGACCGATAAAAGGCCCAAATCAAAGACAGGTTTTAGATATTTTGTATGTCAATTAGATGTCTTGTGAACTCTTTGCCCTTTTTGGAAAGAGTGTAGGTCGTTCTTATAGGCCCTTCCTGCGACACACTGCGTTGCAGCAAGCCAAGAGCAGTAAGTGCCTTCAATGCCCCTGTCACAGTAGCATCACTTCTGGCCAGTTTATTTTCATTTACATAATCAAGAACCTCAGAATAATGCACCTGTCTTCTTTCTTCTACAAACAGTAAAATTTCATAGTAACCCTTCTTGGATAGTTTACGGAATATTTCTATAATCTTGCTCTTTTCCACATTTACCCTTCAATATGGATTGCTACCATCAAGATATGTCCCTACGATATAAAATATACTGTTACAGTGTATAATGTACTGTTATATACCTCAATAATTGACGAGTTATCATTTGAGATCTGATAAAATTTTTCAGTATAACTCTTCTACTATATGTTTAGTCTTTTCATATTTGCGGCCAGTTTCTTTTGAGGCCTATTTTAAATGAACAGATATCCTTTGGATAAGTTTCCATCTACTATTTTGAGGCCAGAAGTTGTTGCCAAACACGAGGATCACCTCGCATTATTAGAGAAAGAAATAGAAGAATATAGAAGAATTGGACACAGAAGTGACAGTCTATATGATTGGATTTTGAGAATTTTTGAGAATCTAGGACTTTCAACAATAAAAAAACAGTATCTAGGGTCTTTGGCTGTCACAAAAACGAGATTGTTACTCTTTACAGTTTTAATTGATGATCCTGTTGACAATGCAGATAAAAGGAATTTCAAACTCTTTGAAGAATTAATAAAAATCCCTTTTAATTCTAAATATGTAGAACAGTCACAATTAGATACAAAGGAACGAGAATATTTTGAACTTACAAAGAAAGTTTGGCTGAATATTATTAATGAAGTCAGTACTTATCCAGATTATAAAAAATATGAAGAGGCATTCAAATTTGATGTTGAACAACTTCTTAATTCCATGAAATATAGCAAATTTGCAAATACTTACCCTAATGGTGTAAACATACTAGAAAATGACACATACTTGCACCATAGTACTTTTGTTCTT
Organism: Nitrosopumilaceae archaeon; assembly: GCA_030038445.1. Taxonomy (GTDB): domain Archaea; phylum Thermoproteota; class Nitrososphaeria; order Nitrososphaerales; family Nitrosopumilaceae; genus Nitrosotalea. The sequence continues at coordinate 1,360 of JASHOW010000130.1, read as the reverse complement.
GTGCAAACGGACTTGGATTTGATGTGTTCGAAAGACTTTGATGAAGGTGAATTTGGGCTTCTAAGGGAGCTTTCGTTCATTTCTGGGAAGATGGCAAGGATTGGAAATCTAATACGAACTTATCCCAGAGAGTTGTTGGAATCTGATATGTCTAGTGAGGCTTTAGTGAAATTCCAAAAAGAATATGGAGAAGATTTTAGATTTAAGATAAACAAATTACTTAACAGAGAAAGTCGATATTTAAAATTTGAAGAGGGTTTACTGGAAGAATACGAATCAAATTATCATTTAGCTGAAGAGATAACAAAACAGATTAAATCTATTGATGTAGAGAGATTTTTGCAGGAAAGAAACTTTGTCCAGAAAGCATACCAAATGAAAGCAGATTTTTGGTAATCTACAAAAAATATCAGAATCTATTTTATTGAATAAAAAACACATACGACCTGAAATACAATTTAACTGATTTCTTGTACACATTAACCATACACAAGACGCGTTATATGTTTGATTATAAATCAAGTAAATTCTTTTTAGCGATGATTTGAGAAACCTATTAATGTGCTCTCCAAAGAATATTTTTTATGCAGAAAAGTGTAGAAACAGGAGCACCAAAGATCTTTGCAGACGTAGATGAGAAAGAGATCACACGTGCAATTGCAGACGAATTTCACTCAGTGCTTGTAGATAGAGCGGATTCAGATGTAATAATCATAGGTGCAGGTCCAGCAGGCTTGACAGCAAGCAAGGAACTTGCATCAATGGGATTTAAGACACTAGTAATAGAGCAAAACAACTACCTCGGAGGAGGATATTGGCTTGGTGGATACATGATGAATCCAGTGACAGTCAGAGCGCCTGCCCAAAAAATTTGGGACGAGCTTGGTGTACCCTACAAAAAGGTAAGAGAGGGATTATACCTCACGCCTGGACCTCATGCAGTATCAAAATTAATAGCAGCTGCATGCGATGCAGGAGTAAAATTTTTGAACCTTACAAAGTTTGATGATCTTATATTAAAAAAAGGCAGAGTAAGCGGCATCGTAGTCAATTGGATGCCCGTCTCAGCGCTTCCAAGAAACATAACCTGTGTTGATCCTGTTGCCTTGGAATCCAAGATTGTCATTGATGCGTCAGGTCATGATTCAGTGGCAGTAAAAAGACTAGTAGATAGAAAACTTGTAGACTGGAAAGGCATGGACCCAATGTGGGTTGACGATGGAGAGAACAAGGTAGTATATCACACAGGCGAAGTGTTCCCAGGCCTTATTGCGGCAGGAATGTCTGTAACTGAAACATATGGTATTGCAAGAATGGGCCCGACATATGGCTCAATGCTGCTGTCAGGCAAGAAAGCTGC
>JASHOW010000129.1 GCA_030038445.1 Nitrosopumilaceae archaeon | reverse complement strand
CGTACACTTCGGAGAGTGAGAACACAAATCCTACATGGACGCAGTTTTTCTCTTCGCACAACAAACAGTAAAGCTCGCCATTTTGCACTGCAACTTCTGCAATTCTATTTTTGATATTATCTTTTATCACTACTCGGTTATCATCAGCTGATATTTTTTCCAGCTTGGGTGCATATCTTGCAAATGTCTCATCCTTTTGCATCAGGTCTTCCATCATGAAAGTTATGTATCCTGCAAAGCTGTTGATACCTTTCATTGCAAGCTCGTGTCTGTTCTTCTTGTAGATGTCGTGGAATCTATTGTATACTTCTTCTGAGACTGTTATTGATTTGAAACCTGCTTTTGGCAAATTATGTACCTATACCGTACTTTAAAGTACTGATATTTAACGGTTCTGAACAGGGAACTGGTAACTTGTTGTCACAATTTTTTGTATCATTTACTATCATGTACACATTACAAAACGCTTAGAGGGACAAATTTAGCTTCATACTGATCTTTAATAATTCTATATAGCAGAGAGTCAAGATTAAAAACCAATGACGCGAGGATACAATACAGAAGAAATACGAGAGAAATTAATTGCTGCTTTGAGTCATTCAAAAACTGGTCTTACCGGTATGGAAATAGCAGAAAAACTTCGTGTAAACCGAGTAACTATGGCAAAATACCTCCAAGTTTTTGCAGCAGAGAGTCTAATCAAACAAAAAAACATTGGCAGCGTCAATCTTTGGTTTATTGAAAAAGGCGTAGATCAGTTAAATTTTCCCGCTGATCTCTTTCAGGTAAAGAATAGGTATCTAGAATATGTGTTATCTGCAGCAAATAGCGAAGCCAACAATCTAATAAGAAATTCATTGCATTCGGGTGCAAATCCCTCTAAACTGGTAAATGAGGTCATTGTATCTGCAATTGATTCTGTCGAAAATTCCTATAAAAATGGAAAGATAGGCAAATCTGAAAAGAACTTCCTTGACGAAATAATCTCTTCCTCGTTATATCTAATTAGATTATCTGAGAAGGAAACAAACTCAAAAAAGAATGTGGTAATACTTTCAACCGATTACCAAACCTCTCTTCTTGCTCAGGCCGCCTCATCAGCATTTCAGACAGAGAAATGGCATGTATCGCTTTTGGGAGATATGTCTTCCGCAATCGATGTTCTATTTGATATTGATTTGCAGAGATTTCTCAATAAAGTGTGGCCTAAAAGAGAAGGAATAATGATTGTTGTTATATTTTCGTCAACAGAAGGTGCAACCAAGTTCTTTTCTCAAGCAGTTGATGCAAATAAGGAAAAATTTGGCAAGAATTTGTATCTTGCATTATGTAGCAAAATCACAAAGAAAACAAAGATGGCAGCAGATTTTATCTCAAGTGATATAGAAGAATTATTACAATGGTCTCAGACTGTTTTTGAAAGCTCGCAGGATCAATGATGTGATACTATCTTTAGCACTTGAAACGGAATCTCTGAAATATTAACTCCCTTTTCAGTTGACAACAACAGAACATTATCCTTCAAAGGAAAACTCATGATAATCACTTTTTCTCTGTATGACATGGCAAACTGAACTGGCCCAAGTACCTTATCAAACTCGCGCCTCATTTTTGCCCTGAGAACCAATTCCATGTATAACATCTCATCATCCTTGGAATCCTCAAGAGACTTGAGGCCATTTCTCATACCACCACCAATCAGTCTTCCTTTCTCATTTATCATACCAACGAACCTTATCTTGGGATCCAACTCCATTACTTTCTTACATATTCTTTCATGATCCATGGCTTGTCATCCTGTAGTCATGATATGTAAATGGCTTGATTCTTGGCAACAAAGATGATAACATGTACAACTATTTATCGAGATCTCTTGTCCACGCCTAAAGTCAAAAACAAGAGTGGGCCGAATGGGATTCGAACCCACGACCTTTCGATATCTGAATAATTTTATCAGTCGAACGCTCCAGCCAAGCTGAGCTATCGGCCCAAGAAATTTTCCGATTCAACTGTCATTTAAGTCTGCTGGCTTTTCAGTTCAACTACTTATCGGGATTTACCAACAAGTAATCTCGGTACAATCTGCTTAACATCTTTGAACTGCTTCATTGCTTCACTTTGCACTGCGTCGGGGACGAACCGCTCCCTCTAGCCAAGATATTCTTGGCTGCATTGACATCTCGATCAATGTGCAAACCGCATCTAGGACAAGACACATTTCGGTTCTCTTCGAGGATTTTTCCCTCACATATCGAACACTTTGAGCTTGTTCCGTCGGGGTTTACATAAATTACTGGAAATCCATTATACAATACTGGCTTGTAATTAATCATTTTTTGTAACTTGAATCTGGGCCACGAATTTAGTCTAAATCTGAATCTTGTCGCTACACCAAGAATCAAAAAAGATTGTATCGACAGGAAGACAGATCTTCATGGAGAATCTCAGGGTATCAGAAGATTATACCGGAAGGGAAATGGTCAAGGGAGATTTCTTCTCTATTTTTCTGCTTTTTGCCGTATTTTTGCTTTAATTTTTTCTGTATTCTTATGTCATCTCTTGTAAAGTGTGACAAAACATCTCTGTATTCAATCTTCGTTGATAATATTCTTGACATATCAATGACCGTCACTTTCCCTGTATCGTCAGCACAGGTTGTATTTTCCAGATTCATATCAACTCCTCTGTAGCCATTCGCTTTCTGCACCCTGATCTCTTTTGAAAGAGATATGGTAAGTGTTAGGTGTGAGAGTGAGATTACCAAACTTAAGAGTGTGGTCTGAAAGTATCTTTGATACATAGTGGTTGAGTGGTATTACTACAAACTGTCTTGGCCTTGTCGGAATCTGGACGTGGTCATAAAATATCCTATATGCCCCGGAATCAACAATGAGAAATTCTTTCCAAATATATGGTTGCTTTGTGCATGGATTTTTCTTGAGTGCCCTTCTGTACGATTTTAGTAACGCATGAGACTTAAAGACAGCCATACTAATGCAGCTAGTGTGAAATCCATTCTTGAATTTAGAATATATCTCGTTTCGCAGTCTTAATTTGGAAATAATGTTTCTTTCAATACCTATTCTGATTGCCTCATTTACCATCGATCTGAACTCTTCCATTAGGCTGCTTATCACATCACTGCAAAGATCTAGCTTGATTGATTTTACTGCAATCAACCACTAGTTTTGTGTAAGCTATGATAAAAGCGATTGGTAAAGTATTATAGTATTATACTCGGTGGCAAACCTGCTATTGGGACTGGCTTTTCCACTTGATTGAGCAGCCCATGGATGGGTCAAAGTCCTTTTCTATTTTTTTTCCGGCAAGTAATTTTTCTATGTTGATAATCATTGTTTTTTCGGTAGGAGTGTCTTCTGGCTTCATTGCATTATCTATTCTGCCGTGGAAAACAAGTGTTCTGTTCTTGTCAAAGAGGAATGGATCAGGAGTGCACACAGCTCCATATCTCTTTGCTACTTCTTGGGTCTCATCTACAAGATATGTGAATTTTATGCCTTTTTCCTTTGCAAACTTTTT
>JASHOW010000128.1 GCA_030038445.1 Nitrosopumilaceae archaeon | reverse complement strand
ATATTCTTAGGCATACAGGTATTCATTTTTATCTGCATAATATTTGCCGCAGTGTTGCTCTTTGTAGCACTTAAAGAATACAGTTTCTTTGCAAAGTGGAACGGTAGATATAAGAAATACAGATCAACACAAGACAAGATAGATGATGAATTAGGCAGAGATTAACAAGTCCGTATCAGGATATATTTGAGGCAATTGCTGCAGATGGTATTTTTTTATCATAATTAAAAATCCATGTCATTGTGAATTATGAGAACATAGAATTCTCACATACTTTGATGACTGCAATATCCGATTTATAAAAGCAATAAATCTTGACAATTAAAAATACTAGACAACATATAAGTATATTTTACCTACAGTCATTTTCTGCATCTCATGAGAGACGAGGTAATTATATTGATCACTAACCTTGTTCCTTAACAAGGTGGCGCAATCCATTATAAATCCTTTAAACTAATTAAGGGCAGAATGAACATACAGCAACTGAAAACACATCAGAAAATGCTTGCCGTGATTCTAGGCGTAGCAGTAATTGCTACATTTGGAGCATCGCTAGCATCTGCACAGACACCACCAACCACTCCTACAAAGATTGTAGGATCTATCAACGTTCCATCATTGATCCTGCAACAGGTCAAGACATCCTTTACAACTGCTGCAGGTAGTGCAGCAACTGCACAAGGTATAACCAATGGACAGGTACTCAGTGGCGGATTAAGAGTGATACAAGGCTCTGTTGTCTACGCTTTCAAGGTAACTGACGGCACGAGTGTCTACTCTGTAATAGTAGATGCCGGAAATGGCACCGTATTGCATGTTTCCACAGGCCATCCTCTAACCTTAGGAGCACTAGGAATTGGTAGTCCCGGAATGGGCCACATGGGTCATCACATGGGATCAGGTGCCTGGAAGCAAAAATCATCTACTACAAGTTCTTCAACCACAGGTTCAAGTTAGTAGTAGAACCCACTTTTTCTCTTTATTTTATTTTTCATTAAAGCACATCTCGAGATATAACTCATAATCTGGACTTCACCGCATTTGATCTAGTTCTAAGATGTGGGTTTTTATCGAGGAATTCTAGCCAAGTTCAGTCCGTAAATAACATCAATATTTTTTCAATGTGACATATGATCATACATCTTTTTTAAATCATAGCATTTATTGCCTGTTTAATCAAAAACCATTTTCCAAATACGAGACTTGTGATTTTTACGATATCCATATACGCGGCTTAGAGGTATAAGGGATTTATCCAAATCATCTTTAGTTATCAGCACTAATCAAAAGTAGAAAATTAATTTTGTAAGACTAGAATCAATCAAATGGAAGAGAGATATTAAGGCGAGTGTCCCCAACCACGTTCTACTAATATAGCAAAAGTCCCAGAATCAACACATGCGGGAGAACCATCTTCTGATTTTAGTATCAGTTGAAAATTCCCTTGACATACTACAGAGCTTGCGGCAATGCCTGATCTGAATTGTTGCAATGGTGGCAACGCGTTATTAGTAGATGATGAAGTGTTGGCGATGCCTGGTGTCGTAGGAACGCTAGGTACATTAGATGCTGCTGGTATCGAAGTACGATTAAACTGTTGGTTCATACCACTAGAAGCCATGTTTGTGGCTCCATTTCGTGTAAAGTTACCTGAATGCGAAGTCATGTTGTATGCACCTGCATTTCGTGTAAAGTTACCTGAATGTGAGAATGAACCTCCATGTGATCCGTGCGAGGTAAAGTTACCAGCCTGACCTTGTCCTGCACCTAAACCACCATAACCGGATCCTGACATAGTCTGCGCATACACTGCAGATAAACCTAGAGTAGAGAACAACATGACTCCTGCCATCAAAACAAGCACTTTTTGGTTTTTCATGGCCATACTATTATTTACAAGCAAAATTGGAGTATTGAGATAATAAACAATTGTGTCACTTTGTTAAGGAACAAGGTTAGTGAAAGGTCTGATATTTTCACAATGTAAAAAAAATCCTCTACAAAACCACTCATCTATTTTATGTAATCCACAAGCCTATGTTTTAGAAAATATCATTCTTTTGATCTTTGTAGTGAATATTGTTCACGTCTGTATATTATAAATCCTTTAGACTAATGAAGGACGAAATGAACACACAGCAACTGAAAACACATCAGAAAATGCTTGCCGTGATTCTAGGTTTGGCAGTAATTGCCAGCATAGGAGGATCATTGGCATATGCACAAGAATATACAGCAGGATCTGGTTCAGGTTCTGGTCAGGGACAAACACCAATACAGGGTTCAGTCAATCTTCCACAGCTGATTTTATCTAGCGTGAAGACTAGCTTTACCACTGCCGCAAATACTGCTGCAGGTCAGGTAACCAACGGCCAAGTACTCAACGGAGGATTGAAAATAACACAAGATTCCATTGTCTACGCCTTCAAGGTAACTGACGGCACGAGTGTCTACTCTGTAATAGTAGATGCCGGAAATGGCACCGTATTGCATGTTTCCACAGGCCATCCACTGACATTATCTGCCTTAACTGGAGGCATGAGTAGTGGAATGGGAATGCATGGCCACATGGGCGGCATGTATCACGGAAGTGGATCTCAGTCTCAGACACAGAGCGGTGGCTCAGGTAGCTCCAGCTCCTAAGTACAACCCCAAGTGGATTCCAAGAATAACTTGAGGCCACTTTTTCTTTCTATTTTTTCATATTAACATGGCACATACAATTTTATCAAATCTAGAGCATCAAGATATAACAACTCTCATTACAGTTAGTTATTATTCAAACCAATGTTTTAAAGAATAATCATTTTTTGATCTCAGTAGATATTATTATGTACACATAGTCGGAGAGCTGGTCGTTACTCTAGCAATTTCTTTATTGTTCTAGAGGCCAATACTAGAAAGAGGGTCGTGGAAACAGTCAATGCAAGTATGTCAATTGGCAAGTTTTTGTATGTTCCTACAAGCAGCATGGACCTTATTGCGTCTACCACGTAACTGAGTGGGTTTGCTATCGAGATATACTTGAGCCAAGTGGGCATTACAGAAATTGGATATATGGCATTGCTTGCAAAGAAGAGCGGCATAGTTAGAGCCTGGCCAATTCCCATCATCCTGTCTCTAGTCTTCATGTATGAAGCAAGAAGCATGGAGAGGCTGGAAAAGCACATGGCAAATAGTATGACAACCGCAAAAACACCTACTATATCAAATGGATCGAGTCTAATCTTAACTCCGATTAATAATGACAGAGCAAATATCACGATGGCCTGAAAGACTCCTCGCAAGCTGGCTGCCAGTGACTTGCCTAGAACTATCGATGAGCGTGGCGATGGAGTTGACAAGAGCTTGGTAATTATTCCTACATCTTTTTCCCATACTACTGTTATACCATAAAAAATTGAGATGAATAAGACAGATTGTGCCAAGATTCCTGGAGTGATAAACTGAATATATGAAAAGCTTCCAGAGGGCATGGCGCGTATAGTATTGAAAGTTTCGCCAAAAACCAATAACCATAGTGCCGGCTGTATTATTCTAGTCCAAAGCTCAGTTGAATCGTGACGAATTTTTCTTGCTTCCATTTCAGCTACTGTGATTGAGCTCATGATGAATCTTAGAAAATTCATCTTGAATACCTCACAAAATCGCGACGTGTTTTACGTATATCTTTGTATAATCCATCTTCAAGTCTTCGCTTGGCATATTTCATAAAAACATCGTCTAGATTGGCTTTGTTAATAGAGATAGATTCTACTCTGATTTCATGACTTCTAAAAAAGTCAGCTATGAGTGGAATTGCCTCTTCACCATTAGTGGTTAGAATTTGAATAGATTTTTCATTATTGTGTATAATCTTACCTATCTCTTTTGGAAATGATATAGTTGGGCAAGAAGATACAAAATTAACTGTAACAATATCGCCTCCTACATCCTTTTTTAAATCAGTAGGGCTTCCCAAAATTGCTATTTTACCTTCTGACATTATTGCTATTCTATCACACAGCTCATCAGCTTCTCCCATATCATGAGTTGTGATTAGGATTGTAATTCCAAAGTCTTGATTTAATTGTTTGATGCGCTTCCATACCTGTTTTTTTGATGACGGATCAAGTCCTATGCTTGGTTCATCCAAAAGAAGAATTTTTGGCAGGTTAACAAGGGCTTGTGCTATTTCTAATCTGCGCATCATACCTCCACTATAGCGCTTGACAAGATCATTTGCTCTTCCTGTAAGATCCATGTATTCTAGTGCATTTTTTATTCTCTCATTGCGTTCCTTCTTATCTACATAAGATAGTTTGGCAAATATCAACAAATTTTCATATGCAGTAAGATCAGTGTCAACAGATATGCTTTGTGGCACATAGCCTAACATCTCTCTTACAGTTTCAGGCGATTTGAAAACATTAATTCCAAACACATTCAATGTTCCTGAAGTTGCCTTGGCAAGAGTAACTATCATTTTCATGGTAGTGGTTTTGCCTGCACCGTTTGGACCAAGTAGTCCAAATATCTCTCCCTGTTTGACCGAGAAACTTACATCATTTACTGCCCTAATGCCATCACGATAGATCTTTGTTAGATTGCCTGCCTCTATTGCAATCACACTCGAAGCTTTTAGAGTGGTAGGATCGGGGTGCATTCATTCTACCGAGCTGTCTAGTGTAATATAACAGAATCATGTCAGTTTCACAACATACAGCTATACAATATCCGATCGCTAAATAGGTAATGTTATCACTTCATTCAAATTACGACCTTTCTCTTTTAGAAATACCTGACGGAGTTTTAAAAATGGAATACAAGTGGATGGCATTAACAAATACTACACTAGCAACTCTCATGGCATCACTTGATGCAAATATCGTAATAATAGCACTGCCAAAGATATCATCTGATCTTCACACATCCATACTTGAGACAATATGGATAGTTCTATCCTATGGACTTGTCACCACTACAGCTCTTCTGAGTTTTGGAAGACTGGCAGATATGTTTGGTCGCGTTAAATTATACAATCTTGGTCTTGTAGTATTTACAATTGGTTCTGCGCTTTGCGGATTTTCCAATTCTGGTCAAGAGCTTATTTTATTTAGAGTGGTTCAAGCATTGGGGGCCGCTTTTCTCTTTTCAAATAGTGCAGCTATACTTACGGACGCCTTTGATGCAAGGGAGCGAGGAAAGGCATTAGGGCTCAATCAGGTGTCCATAGTGATAGGTTCTGTCACAGGGCTTGTTCTTGGAGGCTTGTTAACAGATACGCTTGGCTGGCGATCTATATTTTGGGTAAATGTGCCAATTGGAATATTTGGATCTATATGGTCATATACAAAACTCAGGGAATTAGGATCAAAGACTGGAGGAAGTGTTGACTGGATTGGTAACTGTCTTCTAGCCTCGGGATTGATTCTATTTTTACTTGGACTAACGCTAGGACC
>JASHOW010000127.1 GCA_030038445.1 Nitrosopumilaceae archaeon | reverse complement strand
GCTCCTGCAAATGTCATAGTAAATAGCGGTGCAGTCTTGACAATCCCGAGCAGTGTTACACTGAATATTGACTTTACCCACTATCATTTGTTAGTGAAAGCAGGTGGAGGAGTGTTGATAAAAACCGGTGGAGCAATAAACTAATTCCACAGTAATTTAAAAAAATAGCTGGTACTTATACGAGATACTTTGAATATCACTTCAAAAATACTATGTCAGATATTTTAATGAACATCGATAAGCATAATCTTTTTCCAAGACGTAATTGAATAGAATGCCCAGATTTTAGTCAACTAACACAGCCTAAGGCCTGAATTGATCAAAGTAATAGGATTCTGGTATAATTCACTAAATGCCTAGTTTACAGTAATATATGGTCTATTTTTACAACGAGATTGGCATGGCGAGTTGATGCCGGGGTCGCCTAGCCTGGTAGGGCGCGCGCCTGGAAATGAAAACCATAAAGCGCGTACTCGCAAGGGTTCGAGAGTTCAAATCTCTCTCCCGGCGCCTTAATTTAGTTTAAAGCCTACCCTGTTACAATCCAGTCATCCCTACCTGCCCAAAGATTCGATATCTCTCCGTTTCCAATACAATTGGATTCCACTCAATTTTACCTATACACCAATTCCATCTTCTAGTATGCAAATAATTTCAAAGATCTATCCTCCAAAATATGATGACAACTCCTGTAGGGCATTTGTTTGTACAGTCATCATCGTTCGGTGGCGGGTTCTCCTCGATACCACTTTGGGTTCACCCTTGTTCTTTTCAGTACTTCGTTCATTTCATTAAAATCTTAGAATATTCCTCAAATGTTTGCCACTGTTACAAAATATGTTCAATATTTATAGCGAATGTTTCTTGGTAGTCCTAATCATAACAACTTTTTAATATTAAATTATTACATGCTTTGCATTGAAATTTGTTCTAATCCCAATATTTGTAATGTTCGTTCTCTCTTCTTCTTTTGCTTATGGCCAAACATTAAATCCAAATGATCTTTCCATTCAAAATCTAAATCAGCCCCAAGGAGTTGCAGTTGACTATTTGGGACATATCTATGTAGCAGATACCGGAGATAATGTGATAAACGAGTATGATCAAAATGGTAACCTGATTAGACAGTTTGGCGAACCGGGTTCAAGTATAACTTTGGCAAATCCAGAGGGAGTTGCGGTAGACAAATTTGGCAATGTAATAGTGTCAGATACCAATAACGATCGTGCACTAATTTTTCCTCAACAAGGCAATGTACGTATTTTCCACTATTCAGCGCCGAGCCAAACGGATGTGCCATATAAGCCAAAAGCAGCTATTTTAGATAATTTTGGTAATGCATACATCGGCGATTCTTACAATAGTAAAGTATGGAAGATGGATTCACAAAACAATATCTCTACTCTTGGAACAAGCACTTTAACGCACGACCCACAAGGTATTGCGGTAGATTCCATAGGTGATATCTATGTAACCGATCACTCTCTAAACCAAATATACGAATTCTCATCTTCTGGAGGTCTTTTGCAACAGATTAATTCTACATTCTTACAACAACCAGAGGGAATCAGCGTTGACGCATATGACAATATCTATGTAGCAAATACCGGTGATAATGACATACTCATCTTTGATAAGAATGGTAATCTCATCATGAAAAGTGTCAGTGGAGCATCCAAATGCAATCCCTTTAATGAACCTGAAGACATCGCGGTTGATAGTTTTGGCAATGTCTATATAGCAGATACAGGTGACAATACAGTCATCAAGATTGGTATTTCCGATATCGCACAATATTTGAGACAGGAAGTAACCCTTAATTCAGAATGGTGCTTCCAACAGGAAGGTGCGCCTACTGCATTAGCCCCATACCTTGCAATTCTTCAGAATTATACTGAATCAGAATCTTTACTTGCTAACAAAACAACCACTTTACAGATTCCAGAATGGATTAAAAATAATGCTGGATGGTGGGCCACAGGCCAAGTAGGAGATTCTGATTTTGTCAAAGGTATTCAATACCTGATTCAAAACGGAATAATGCAAATTCCGCCAACTAATTCTACCAACAATTCATCACAACAAATTCCATCTTGGGTTAAAACTAATGCAGAATGGTGGGCAAATGGACAAATATCAGATAGTGATTTCATCAAGGGAATACAGTATCTAGTATCAAATAATATCATAGTTATTAGTTCTCAGCAATCTCAAAACTCAACGTCAACAACAACTTCTATATGTTCAGGTCCTACGCAACAAAATCCGGGTGCTGTAAGCGAAGGCTGGTATGGCCCCGGTTGGTATTATCATCCAGGCTTTGGTGAATCTCCAAGCCAGGCATTACATTATTCAAGTCAAGCATCATTCGTGGTTGCACAACAACAATATGGTACTCAGTTAGTGCAACAAGCATCAGTGAATCATTGCTCTACATGATAATCATATTACAGATCTGACCTCTTGTAGTTTGAAACTGTTGTAAAATAATGTAATGTATCAATTTCTAGAGGATTGATCTCTTGGAAATGAGGAAGTAGATCCTACAAGACTCACAACTGCAGAATTAATCTGGTAGACTCGAATTCTCACATATCCGAATCCCATTATAGGATGTTATTTTCCTATTATGAGATCAATTCATCTCCAAGAGCATTAACAAGGCTATGTAATTACTAATCTATACAAATTTTGAAAGATATTTGGCCTGAATGTCATTGATCCACAAGAAGATAACCAAAATAGTAAAAATTCTTTATGAGATCTTTGAAGAACTTAGAGTGAATCTATCTAAACATACATTGTAATTCTGTTATACTCCGTACACTCTACATACTTAACCCAAGATTAAGAGTGGTGCCATCAATCTTGTAACATTTAGTTACTGGACTATCAAATTCATAAAAGCCCACAGTAAACCACGATCCAATGACCGTCTTCAAGGATTTTTACTATACATTTTGCATCTGATGGAATATCAATAGTAGTATGTCCGCCAGCCGGAAAATCTCCAGAATCACGATGGATGTGGTATCCCCGTATTCCAGTTTTGTATTCTACAGTAAACTTAGCTATAAACGCACCTACATTTTTAACCCGAATATAACCAGAGCCAGTATTAGTTCTATCTTCATTTTAGAATTTGTATTGATCAAACTTAATATTGTGAAATGATACAAAAAGATCAAATGATGCCGGAACGTTGCTCTGTTAGAGAAAATGGCAAAGATTGTCCAATGCCTCCAGAGTTTGTTATCTCTGTAAAATCAGATTCTGATGAATATATGGTAGGAGTAACATGTGACAACCATAAGAAAATGTTTGGCGATAAACTAGAATCTCTAC
>JASHOW010000126.1 GCA_030038445.1 Nitrosopumilaceae archaeon | reverse complement strand
CACTTTTCTTGACTTTTTGCGGAATCATTTTCCTGATGCGCTTGAAGTTCAGGATTTTATCGTTCATGGAAAAGTAGAGCTCTATGCTTGCCAAGATAGGAGTTAGCGAATTGGGCGAAACTCTCTTTCTAAGATACATTACATAATCCTCTATGACTTGTTGCAGATATGTCTCTTTCAGGATAAGCGATCCATCTGCTGTAATCAGGGGGTCTACGTTTGACTTACACCATTCCATAAACTTGGAAAAGAAATACTGATAATTCTCCTTCGTCCTATATGTCTTTACATACTTCTCAAACACAACAAGTGACTTATCCAACAACTACTTTACAGCACACCCGTATTAGAAGCTCATATCTCAACTTTATAACGTTTATAAGAGCTTCACAAAAATTTTTTGTAAATAGGTAGTATCGATGGCATATTCGCAAATATTACGCAGATCTCGTGAAGAGAAAACCAACTATGGAAGACGAAGAAATCTTCTCATGGGTAGACGAGACTTTATCACAGTTCAGATATCAAATGAGAATATACTCGTACAGATTCACAAGCCTGAATTGTTAGGGGACAAGGTTCTGTCATCTGCTCATTCCAGATCTCTTTTGAAAAAAGGCTGGAAGGGTTCAAGAAAAAGCATACCAGCTGCTTATCTGACAGGTTATCTTGCGGGTAAAAAAGCACTGGCTCATGGAGTTGACAGCGCAGTTCTTTATGTCGGCACTAGGAGATATACTCAAAGGATAGCATCAGCATTGAAAGGAATAATAGATGCTGGACTTGAGGTACCTGCAGATGAGGAAACTTTTCCTTCTGCAGATAGAATTACTGGAAAACATCTCAAGGTCGCAAATGAGATTGACAAAGTAAAAACTGCAATAGATAGTGAGGTAAAAACTAAATGAGCAGATCAGAAACAAGACAAAGGTCTAGAGAACCAGAAGAGATATGGGTACCAAGGACTACCCTAGGAAAGCTAGTTGCTACTAACAAAATCACTACAATGAAAGAAATCTATGAGAATGGTTATAGAATTCAAGAAGCAGGAATTATCAAAAAATTATTGCCAGGCATCAAGACCGAAGTCATAGATGTTGGCATTGTACAAAAACAGACTACAAACGGGGAATATACTAGATTTAAGGCACTCGTAGCCGCAGGAGATGAAAATGGATGGCTTGGCATAGGACAAGGAAAATCAAAACAAATGAGAATTGCTATTGAAAAGGCTACCAATCAAGCTTATCTTAACGTAAGTCCAATAAAACTAGGTTGTGGAAGTTGGGAATGCAGATGTGATCAGACACATTCTGTACCTTTCAAGGTTAGGGGTAGAGGTGGAAGCGTGACCGTAGAAATTATTCCAGGTCCTAGAGGACTAGGACTGGTCGCAGGTGGAAATATAAGAAATCTATTGAAACTAGCAGGTCTGAAAGACGCATGGACAAAAAGTAAAGGCTCCACAAATACAATGACATCAACATCACGAGCAGTTCTAAATTGCTTGAGACAAACATTTAGTCAAGGTTGAATGTGAATGGGAAAGGCTTTCTTAGTAGTTAGAATGAAAGGAACGATTAATGTTCCACACTGGGCAAATACTACACTAGATCTACTTCATCTGGACAAAAGATTCAGAGCAACAATAGTTCCAGAACGAGATAACACAAAGGGAATGCTTAACAAGATCAAACACTATGTCTCTTGGCAAGAAGTTGATGTTACAACTGTAAAGGAACTTTTAGAAAAAAGAGCCAGAAAACATGGCTATAGAAAAATCACTTCTGATGACATTACAAAACTTGGATTCAAAACTACTGATGACTTGGCAAAATCATTGGCAGAAGGTTCAGTTGCACTCTCAAAGTTAAAACCGCTTAAACCATGGTTTGCCTTAGCTCCACCAAAACACGGATTCAAAAGAAGCACCAAGAAGATGTATGGTGAAGGAGGCATATTAGGAAATCACAAGGAGCTTCTTACACAAGTGAGGTTAATGATGTAAAGATGGCAACAAGACTGCGAAAGACGAGAAAATACAGGGGCGGAAGAAACCATGGATGGGGACAGATAGGACAGCACCGTGCCAGTGGCCACAAGGGAGGACTAGGAAGATCTGGTATGCATAAACACCACTTTATCAAGATGCTTTTAACAGATCCAAAACATTTTGGTCATGATTCTACTCACCCGCCACATCCAAACCTCGTAAGAAAATGGGCAAGCGTAAGAGATCTAGATGATATCTATGCAAAGCATGGAAAACAGGAAGGCGGAAAGAAAATAATAGATCTCTTAGAACTTGGCTATGACAAGTTGTTAGGAGGAGGACAAACAAAAAATGCTTATGTTGTAAAGGTAGAGCGATTTTCTGCTACCGCAGAAGAAAAAATTAAAAAATCTGGTGGCGAGGTGCTCGTATCAACATGAGTGAAGAAGAGACACCAAAAGGTTTTCTTAGAACAATAATTTCAAAGGCAGAAACTTACATTCCGCAGGTACCAAAACCCAAGAAAAAAATCCCTTTGCATATACGTTTGATCTGGTGTGGAATAGCACTATTTATCTACATGATTATGGGGCAAACTCCACTATATGGCGCATCAACCCCAGCATTTGATTTTCTTGCTTTTGCTAGGGTAATTTTTGCGTCGCAGCAAGGAACATTGGTAGAACTTGGTATAGGACCTATAGTAACAGCTGGACTCTTGATGCAACTCTTAAAGGGTTCTGAAATATTTCATTTAGATTTCAAAAAGCCAGAGGATAGAGAACTCTATCAGACAGCAACAAAAATTGTAACATATATTGTAATCATTGCCGAATCTTCATTATATGGAATGGCAGTATATGGACCAAGACTTCCCAATCATGAAGCTGCCTTTATTCTAATAGGACAACTTGTCGGCGCATCAGTAATAATCATGCTGCTTGACGAATTGGTTCAGAAAGGATGGGGGATAGGAAGTGGAATCAGTCTGTTCATAGCAGCAGGTGTAGCCCAGCAAGTTATCTGGGCTATGATCAGTCCAATTCCGGCAGGCGACGGTGGTCCAGTGGGAGTTTTTGCAAATATCATCTATGCATTTCTGCATAATGATTTTAGTAATCTGATGTTCAGGGCTAACCAAATACCAAGTGTCTTTAGTCTTCTTATTACAGCTGGTGTACTGTTAATTCTTGTATACACGCAGGGAATTAAAGTAGAGATTCCTATAGTATCAACAAAATACAGGGGATTTTCTGCGGTATATCCAATCAAGTTGATGTACGTATCAAACATACCTGTAATCTTGGCATCGGCGCTTACTGCCAATGCTGTATTTATCGGGCAAATAATGTGGGCTAACTTTAATCCAAGAAATGCAAATCCATTCATGAATTTCTTGGGAATGTTTGATCCCACTTCGCCATCTACACCTACTGGAGGTATTCTTTACTATGTAACGGCCCCGCTTGGCCTTGATATTGTAGCTTTAGATCCAATGCGTGCGGTTCTGTACATCTTGTTCATGGTAGGCATTGTAGTGCTCTTTGGTAGACTCTGGATTGAGCTTGGTGGATTATCTGCTAAGAGTGCTGCAAAGAACCTGCTTGATGCAGAGGTACAGATACCGGGTTTTAGGCGTTCCAACCAACCAGTAGAAAGTTTACTACAAAAATACATCCCATCTGTCACAATTATAGGATCAATCATTTTAGGGCTATTGGCTGGTGTTTCAAACGTATTAGGAACATTTGGCTCAGGAACGGGAATGTTGCTCACAGTTGACATCTTGATTAACTATTACAACTTGCTAGTAAGAGAAAGAGTAGAAGAAGTAATGCCTGCCTTGGGTGCGTTGCTTGGCAGAAAGTAAAAGGGTAATAATAGTCGGGATTCCAGGGGTTGGAAAGACCACCATCGTTTCCAAGGTAGTTGATATATTAAAAGAGAAAAAGATCAGCGTCAGTGTCTCCATATTTGGAACCGTTATGTTTGATGAAGCAAAAAAGACCAAGGGAATACAAAACAGAGATGATCTTCGCAGGCTCACAGTACGAGAACAAAAAGAACTTCAATCTATGGCGGCAAGAAAAATTGCTTCAATAGCAGATGAGGCTGTAATAGTAGATACTCACGCGTTTATCTCAACAAAAGAAGGTTTCTATCCAGGCCTACCCCATAACGTTTTAGAGATTTTAATGCCTGATAGCTTTATCATGATTACTGCTAGACCTGAGGAGATCTACAATCGAAGGATGAAAGATACTACAAGAAACCGAGATATTGTATCAATTGATGCGATAAAGAAAGAACTTGATGTTACAAGTGCTATGTTATCTACCTGTTCCATACTGTGCGGTTCCCCAATAAAGATGGTTCTCAATACTGAAGGCAAGATCGATGAGGCAGCAAGAGGGATTGTAAGTGCAATGGGATTTAACAATGGAACACAACATAACCTCTGATTTCCTAAGTACTGCATTTTCCTTTAGCGATATGACAATACAATCTACCAAGACTATAATGGATACAATCTAAATTGCTAAAATCAATAATAATCTCAGGTCCTCCAGCCATAGGAAAAACTACAATAGCAAAAGGTCTTGCAAAAGAATTTGATTTGAAATATCTCAGTGGGGGAGATGTACTAAAAGAGATGGCAAAGGAAGAGGGATTTGAGACAGAACGGGATGATTTCTGGGATACTGAAGAAGGAATGAAGTTTTTAAACATGAGAAAAGGAAACTCGGAATTTGACAAGATAGTCGACAAGAAGCTAAAGAAAATATTCTTGACTGAGGATGTGATAATAACAAGCTATACTCTTCCATGGTTAGTCAACGATGGAATCAAAATATGGCTTGCAGGATCACAAGAAATTAGCGCAAAAAGAATGACTACTAGAGATCATATTTCCTACGACAAGGCCTCTGGCATTGTGAAAAAAAGATATGAGGAAAATAAGATGATATACAAGAAACTGTATGGGTTTGATTTTGGAGATGATCTGTCTGTGTTTGATGAAATAATAAATACAGATGGACTAGGTCCAGATCAAGTCCTTGAGTTTGCAACAAAGGCAGTGAAAAATTACTATGAAACTAAAACAACTAGAAAATCTTAGGGTTATAGATCAAGACATACCAAACGATATGCATGGTGTTTACTATGACCAGAGATCAATAGAACAACTCCTCAACTATGGATTCATATTATTAGACAAGCCAAATGGACCTACAAGCCATGAAACTGTTGCATGGGTAAAAAAAATACTGAACGTGCCAAAAGCAGGACATAGTGGAACTCTGGATCCTCAAGTCTCAGGAATTCTACCAATTGGCTTTGGCGAAGCGACCAAAGCACTGATAGTTCTTTTGCTTGGACCAAAGGAATACCATGCTCTAGGAAGACTGCATTCTTTACCTTCTAAAGAAAAGCTGGATGAAGTGCTCAAACTGCTGACAGGAAAGATTTACCAAAAACCTCCACAACGATCATCTGTATCAAGACAAACCAGAGTAAGAACCATCTACGAAATTGAAATCATTGAACAGAAGGAGAGGCTTTTGCTTTCCCGTATTTTATGTGAGGCTGGAACATACATAAGAAAGATTTTCTATGATATGGGCGAAATCTTGGGGCCTGGAGCCACAATGATAGAATTGCGAAGAACACGAGTAGGACAATTCAATGAAGATTCTAACTTGGTAAAGATGCATGATCTTGTAGACGCATATGCATTATGGAAAGAAAAGAATGACGAGTCAAAACTACGAAGAATACTCATGCCAATAGAATACTGCCTAAGCGAAATAAAATCTGTAGTCATAAGAGATTCTGCGGTAGACGCACTTTGCCATGGAGCACAGCTGGCCATACCTGGCATCCTTGAAATGTCATATGGACTGAAAAAGGGCGACTTGGTTGGTGTTTATACTCAAAAAGGAGAGATTGTGGCCCTTGCTGAGGCCATAATGCCGGAGGAGGATATAATTGAAAACACCAAAGGATTTGCTTTTCAGATAAAAAGAATTATCATGGCACCTAACACATATCCGAAGAACTGGCGCTCAAAGGCAGTAGTTAACAATTAAAAAGGAACCACATTTACCTTCTAAAAGTTGATTCCAAAAGGTGCTATGATTTGCTTTGTTATAGGAGTCATAGGTGCAGGAATACTTGGATCTTTTTTATTCCAGATAGCAAATCAAGCACCAACACTGGTCTATCAAAATGGACCATCACTTTCAATCATACCTGAAAAAATAAATTATCGCACTGGTGAACCAGTTCACATAAGGATAATCAATTCGGGAACCACTCCTCTAACATTTTCTGATTCTTCCTTTGGGCTAAAGATTCGGGGCCTAGATGGTACTATAATATACTCGCCTGCATCTGATCAGATAGAATCTATGTTGTCTCCACATGAAGAAAAGACGTTTGTCTGGAATCAAACAAGAACCGGGGGCGGCAAAGTCTTTGAAGGAAGATACAAGATTGAATCTAATACATCCCCTAATATGGGAGACGCGTTAAAAAAATCAGTCACGATAAACATCTTTCAGTAATCTTTGAAATCTTGTTGATATCAATTAATGTAATGGATAATCTACTAATAACCTAAATTATATTATTCTAAACCTATGTTGTGGTAATGCAGAGAAGCACGTTATGATTTGAAAATATGATCAAGTTAGTGCATACTAAATGTATAGATACTATCTTAAAAACTTCAAGAAATTCGTAAATGGAGAAGGTGTTTTCCTGTTTGGTAATAGATGCATCCGGATCATCGAGATTGAAGATGGAATAGACTAAAACTATCACGATTTCTCTTTTAGATAGGACAGGGCAAACTCAATGCCGTGTGATCTGCTTGCAAACCTTTTTTGTTTTATTTGTGAATCCAACCATTTGATAAGGTCGCCATCAAGGGTAATGCTAATCTTGGTTTTTGCCAATAGTATGACTGAGTAGGATGGCGTGATTTAACTAGGGGTACGACAATATCCCACTCAGTAGGATGTTTCACAATATTTTGAATGTGTGTAAAGGACCAAATCACGTTGTCATCTATTTGATCGTCTCTGCAATTTTCTTATACAACACGATTGGGCGGGTTTTACATTGAAACAAAAGACAATATTACTATCGCTAGTAGTTGTTTCAATAACGTTAATTGGATTTTTAATAATTCCTCCTACAACTAATACACCTCTAACTGTTACTGATTCAGGGAAGTCCACCAGCCATCTGGTTTATCCAACAGTATCGTTTGTAGCAAAATCAAAACAAGTAATTTCAAATGTAAAAAGCTACAAGAGCAACCAGATAACCCAATTCATTCAAAATGCTAACAGTAAACCGCAGAACATCTGGGCATATGCTGAACTGCTACTTGGATTGGTTCAGAAAGCAGAAGCAATATCCTCAACTCAGTCAACGATAACTGTCACTAGCGTAAGTATCCCACCTTTTAGTGATACTTTTGGGGAGTTATCCTCTTCCCTTGTATCCGTTGACTCATCAGGCAACACATGGGGGGTTTGCTTCATCCTATCAAGTAGCTAGATGGGTACCTTCAACCCAAGTAGAAACAATGTGGACTCTTCCACATGGTGATAATTTGGGCTGTGGACAACTACCACCATCTTCGCTCTCTTCATTTATAGTGACAGACTCTATGGGTAATTCCTATTTTCCAGCGTACAATTCTAGTCAAACAAAACTAGAAAGATTGAATCCTTCAACTAATCTTTTCACTGAATGGGATATCCCTGCCTTAGCCTGTGCGAGTTTTGACTTCAACGATTCATCAAACAATTTTTATCTTACAGAGTATTCTCTAGGAAATGGTTCTATAGAATCGTTCAATCCATCCACTAATACATTAACAGAATGGTCTATGAACTCAACCATTTGTCATCCGAGCATCATGGATTCTACAGATACAATTTATGGTTCAGGTTACTACAATGGAGCTAGTACAATATGCAAATTTATTCCATCAACTAACACCATAACTTCTTGGCCAGTAAGTGGCGGCAACTTGGCATCAGATTCATCTGGAAATATCTTCTTTTCTACCAGTGGTCCCGATCAAACTTACCAGATTGGAGATCTTTCAACATCCACCAATACAGTTACAGAATGGACTATACCATCCAATATTTCGCCTGGTAGTCAAATGACAGTAGACTCGTCTGACAATGTATTTTTCACCTGTAGTAATGGTTTTTGTAGGTTTGTACCATCAACTGGTATCTTTACTCAATGGATTGGAGTTAGTATTGGCGGATATGATCTAAAAGCTACACCACAGGGAATAACATTTAGTGGTTATTCATCTGGAAAAATAAGTTAAGAGATGAAAGCCAACTATATTGTTGGAATGATTCTTGTCACTGCAGTAACAGGTTTTTCAGCAGTCTATGCCACATCAAGCATGACCGTTCATCCTTTAACCTCCATAACTACGTCATCATCATCTATTGTCACATCATCAACAAGCATAACCAAAATCTTGCCAATTTTAACAACATCCACGTCATCGCCTTCAATCTTTACAGCTTCCGTATCCTCATCTACTGTTACTTCCTATGACACTTCCCAACCTTCCTCTTTATCGCTTTCTTTAACACCAACTACCAGTACTACCACATATGCGAGTACATCCTCTGCTACGACCCCTACTCCTGTAGTAGCCTCATTTTCTTTAACACCAACTACCAGTACTACCACATATACGGGTATGACAGGATGTGTTCCTCCATCATCGGAGGACTGGACAATATCATCAAGTTGTACACTCCAAGCTTCAGCAATGGCTCCTGCAAATGTCATAGTAAATAGCGGTGCAGTCTTGACAATCCCGAGCAGTGTTACACTGAATATTGACTTTACCCACTATCATTTGTTAGTGAAAGCAGGTGGAGGAGTGTTGATAAAAACCGGTGGAGCAATAAACTAATTCCACAGTAATTTAAAAAAAATAGCTGGTACTTATACGAGATACTTTGAATATCACTTCAAAAATACTATGTCAGATATTTTAATGAACATCGATAAGCATAATCTTTTTCCAAGACGTAATTGAATAGAATGCCCAGATTTTAGTCAACTAACACAGCCTAAGGCCTGAATTGATCAAAGTAATAGGATTTTGGTATAATTCACTAAATGCCTAGTTTACAGTAATATATGGTCTATTTTTACAACGAGATTGGCATGGCGAGTTGATGCCGGGGTCGCCTAGCCTGGTAGGGCGCGCGCCTGGAAATGAAAACCATAAAGCGCGTACTCGCAAGGGTTCGAGAGTTCAAATCTCTCTCCCGGCGCCTTTTCATTTTAGAACCTTATGCTGATCAAACTTAATATTGTGAAATGATACAAAAAGATCAAATGATGCCGGAACGTTGCTCTGTTAGAGAAAATGGCAAAGATTGTCCAATGCCTCCAGAGTTTGTTATCTCTGTAAAATCAGATTCTGATGAATATATGGTAGGAGTAACATGTGACAACCATAAGAAAATGTTTGGCGATAAACTAGAATCTCTAC
>JASHOW010000125.1 GCA_030038445.1 Nitrosopumilaceae archaeon | reverse complement strand
TACAGTTGCGTCAATCTGGATAACTGCAATTGGGTCAATTGCCATATGATCGGAATTAAATCTCTACAACTTAACCATTCTTTCAAAAAAATA
This sequence comes from Nitrosopumilaceae archaeon, assembly GCA_030038445.1. GTDB lineage: Archaea > Thermoproteota > Nitrososphaeria > Nitrososphaerales > Nitrosopumilaceae > Nitrosotalea. The sequence goes on along the minus strand of JASHOW010000125.1, from coordinate 2,692 downwards.
AAGAGGGGTTTTGTAGCCACCCCTATGGCTTACTACCTTTTTTGTTGTTGTTTTGCGTCCATGACAGTCTGAGCGTACCTAGATTGGATTCGAACCCCCGACCTGATTTTTCGCAACCTACCGCACTATCCTAGCTGTGCTATGGATCGCGAGAGATATTGTGCAAACAAGTTAATAACAATTTATGGTTGTTCTGATCTTTTTTGGGATCAATTGTTTTGAAATAATAACACATTTTTCCTTCTAGGGATATTAACCGTTCATGGAAGAAATAGTGGAAAGCGAGATCACTTACATTGCATTTTTAGAATGTGTTTTTCGTGGTCGATGGTTTACAACAGCAGAGGACAAGGAGGGAATAACAGATATTCGTTCTGAGGATTATAACGAGCATAGTGCTATGGAAGATGGTGCCGAGGTATGGGTAGTCATGCCAGACAGATTGCGAAGAGCATTCTCGTTCAAAGATGGTTCCACTGTTCTTGTTTATGGTGCTACCATAAGGTTTGATCAGAATGATGTCATTGAAGAGCTTGCAGTAGATGAAGAGAAACAGTTTGGAAAGAAAAGCTGACTTTGATCTTTTTTGGCTATAGATTTTGATATATGCGAAAGATTTAGTTAATTATTGTATCAAAAGAGATAACTACCTATTTGTAGAAATTATTGAATGTCAGAAATTAATATAGAAATAAGCGTAGAAATTCCGACAAATTCTCCTTTCAAAAAAGCACAGAAAGAACAGATCATGAATGATCTTACTGAATGTTTAAAAAAACAGTCTAGTTCAGTGAAACTAAAAGATGCATATTACGTAGAAAAACGAGCTGCGGAGTTTGGGGATGTTTTCAAAACAGTTTTTGAACTTGGTATTATGTCAATAAATGGTGCTGCAGCATTATTATGGATGTTTAATCTAATACTAAAAATGAATCCGAATAACATTATTTCTATAAAGAAAAAGAATGGAAAGGAAGTTAGACTGTTTGAAGGAATGACAGAGGAAGAAGTTAGAAAGATATTAGAAGACTGATATTATTGGAAAACATATCTGCATATATTTTCGGACCTGCAATTTTTGCTTATGAAGGGAGCTCCCTTGACATATCTTCAAAAATCCCTACTAGTTGGATTGAACTTGTAAAAAATGGTATGCGAGGTTTGAGTCCTGAAATTAAGATAAAATGGTATCAGTGTACTTTATGTGGACAAGATTACGAAATTTGCGAACATGAAGAAGGAAAAGAATACGATGGTGTTCGATGTGTTCTTGCTCCTCGTGATATAGAGTTTCTATCTAATAGTGTGGTAGATAATCCCAAAGATTCAAAAGCGAGAATTACTGACCTGTTGATAATAGAAGAGAACATAAAAAAGAAAAAATATGAATGGCGTGGATACAAATCAGATTCAAGCACATTCAGATTCAAACATATCCAAAAGGCATATGAAAAAAAGCTAATACCAGAACACGTTGCAATACATTTCAGTAATTATTTTCAATCACATTCAGAAGGCAATGTTACATATCCTGATTGATCACAATGCACTTTCAGGCTCATTCTTTTCATTCTCAGATCTCAGGACTTATGAAAGAAGATGGTGCAATACACCCATACTATGGGCGTGTTTTAGAAGGAAGCTAGCTGCATCTATGCTCAATTCTGCGACTTGATACAGAATATTGCGTAATTTTTCTTTATTTTTACCGCTTTTTACCTCTTCATCAAATTCTTGCACTAACTTTGTAATGTTTTCCTTGTCTTCGTTACTAATCGCGAGAGAATTAACTACCTCTACAAGATTATTTAAATTTTGAACATTTACTTGTGATACATTAACAATTAATTGAGTAGTTGAGGGCGGTTTGTCAGCATCTAGAGTAACGTCAAAACCAATCGCGATTCTTTGTAAGGTATTTTCTATGTAATGCTCTCGTCGTTCGTCAGACATCTCATTAAATTCTTTGTCCGAGGGGGGTGGATCTAACAAATGAGCACATTGTGGAAATTTCATTATTTTCCTATGAAGATCTACGACGTTTTCTGAGATCAAAAAGGCTCTTTCTTTTCTAGGCCAATTGACATATGGCACTTTGGTACTGGGTAGTTCTTTATATTGACTCATGTAAGACTTAGTGAGTTTAATTGCAGTATCTCTGGTAATCCTGTCTCCATTGGCAGTCAATGAAATCGTCCTCAGTGTGATTTACTTATAAAAAAGGGTTGTGTGAGAAATTGCTATTTCGAGTGTATTATTCCTGAATTAATCAAATATTGTGTTCCCTTCATAAAATCCTCAGTAGATATTTTTCCCTGCTTCCACCAGTTGTAGACGGTTTTGACCCCGATTGGCTCTTGCAAAGCAGGCTGAGATGATATCGTGGTTGGGGTAGATGATACAGGTGGTGTTGTAGGTGTGTTTTGTTGTGGAACGGCTTGTGGTAAAGGTATTGTTGTAGGTGCGATAGGAATTGTCCTAGTTGGTACAGATTTTGTGGATGGAATAGTATTTTGTATAGTTGAAGATGATGTACTTGGAGATGTAATTTGCTGTGAAGGTTGAGGATGCGGTATGAGTGTTGTTATAGCCTGTTGCACTGGTTGAGATTGTGGAGCGGGTGTAGTCTGCTGTGAAGATTGAGATTGTTGTGTTGGAGTCTGCGGCGTAGGTGTTGTTGTAGGTGTAGCAG
>JASHOW010000124.1 GCA_030038445.1 Nitrosopumilaceae archaeon | reverse complement strand
GAGCAATTCTTCACTCCGCTTGAAAGCTTCCTGCATCTCCTTTACCAAATCTTCTGGCAGAATTCCCTTGTTTGTTGTGTACTTGGCCTCGATTGATCCCTTGTGTCCCATGAAAAAGACACGAAAGTCATGTGCAATCTTTCCTCTTGCTTCTGCGACCAAGAGCTGCGTGTCAAAGTATGCACGAAGTACATACGGTCTCCATGTGAATCGTGGCCTGAATGTATTTCTGACAATGTTTGAGATGCGCACAGTTAACAGGAACTTGTTTCCTTCTCTTCCCTGTCTTCCATACTTGTAATCTCTGTTTGGTGCAATAACAGCTGACTCGGAATTTAGCATCTCGCCTTTTGCCAGTCTGTCGTTGAGGTATGCTAGTACCCTTTTTTCACCGCCATCTGTCAGAAAAGTAAAGTACTGATGTCTTGCTTTGGAGAGAGTTCTGCGTACCACTACTTTTGGCTGTGTCTGTCCGAACCTTGCAACCCCATTGACGATTTCCAAGTCAGGCAGGTCTTTTATCATCAGGCCGTCTGTTCCGTTATGATTTCCAAGAACTTCGGGTCTGAGTCCTGCCTTTGCCATCAATGATATTACTGCGCCTTCCCGAAGAGGAGCCCTGCTCAATATCTCTGTCATCTCTTTGCCATTTGGCACGCGTTCATTTTCCAGCGTTGGAGTGCTCTCTGAGTCTGTTATCTTCAGCCTTCGGACTATTTGGACGTCAAAGTGTCTTAGCCATGACTTGATTGCTGTCATAGTTGCCTCGATGTACTGTGGTGCATATTTTTTCTGCTCCATCCACGTTATGTGGTCTTGCAGTAGGTCGGTTATTGCTCTAAGATCTTTGGTGCCAAGCTCGGCCAGTTCCATTGGTGTCATGTTATGCTCCTCACAGAAGAGGACAAGCCTTCGTGCCCTTGACTCTGCGGTTATAGGGCTTCCTCTTGCAATGTTGTCATACCATCTCTTCACGTCAGGATTTGCAAGTAATTTACGTGTCTTGCTTTCTCGTCTTTTTTTGGCAGTTGTGATTGTTGTGTTGTCTGTTGTGTTTCCCATATCAGACTGTCTGCTGGCTTTGTGCAAGCAGTCCTCATCAGGATTTTTAGCGATGGTATCGTTATTTAGCTTTATTACAGCACTATCAAGATCCATTGATACTATTTTATTGCCTACGAAGTAGCATATCTGAATACTGTGATAGTATTTTTATAAACTCAGGCAGGAATAGTGGGAGTCTATTGTTTTAGGGCATCAAATTTTTGGCGGGGGCAAAAACTTGGTATTTTTAATTTTTAAAGTTTAATCAAATGTTTCACATCAGACACAAAATGGAGAACTATGGAACATTTACAGATTTGATAATTTTTGTACAACCTTTTTGGATATGAGTTCAAATTTGATTGATCTCACATCATGAAGGAGAATAGAGATATCTTTAGAAATGTCACTAATTTTGTAGTTTAAAAAGAGCGGATTTTAACACTAGAAAATTTGGTATTCAAATAATGAGCATTTTGAAATCTACTTCTAGAAATTTAACGGGATTTGACACCTTGAAATTGTTTGTGTATAATTTTGAGGTTAGATAATATCAAAGTGAGGGCACTATTTCATCTATATCATCAATTAATTGTTGAACAGTGCGGATAAAAAATAATCTTTCATCATCTATCTCCACAGCCCATCTAAAAGATCTAAGATCCCGATAAATATCTTCGAGTGTTCCCAACGTTTCTTCATCAAATGCTATGCCTTTTGATTCAGCACTTATGGACGAATAATTTTGTAGAGTAAAATTACCGTTTGGCATCATTTGATTTATTCTAAAAATGAAAGCATTATGTCTTCCAATTACTCTAGCACCTCGCTCCTCATTTACAGTACCATTTCCTAATATTTCATGCAGAAATTCACGATATGATTCTAATTCAATTTTGATAAGTCTACTTATGCTCTCTTGAAATCTTTTGTCCTTCCTTCTTGTCAACCAATAGCTAGGAACAAATGTAGCCAATGTACCTGCAATTCCTCCAAGTATTGCAGATATTGCAGGATTGGAAATCATTGTAAGAACACTACTAGGATCCAAATCAAATTAAAAGTAATAACGAATTATACAAGGGTTTGTTTTTGGTGAAAATTTATCAAATGTTTTATAAAATTTGTCAAATTATAGACGATGATGTTTTATAGTTAAATGTGAATTAACTCATAACATGGGATACCATTGTAAGAACAAAGATTGTACACACTGTGAAAAGATGCATCCTAATCCACGTACTTGTGGTGGCGCACACAAGTGTAGGGCAGATAAATGTGAATGTGAAAAATTTACGCCAAATTATTTGTCCAAGAATGATTGTCCTTAAAAGACAATCATCACATTCTTCATTTTTGCTGTTGATGCTAATTTATTCGCGTTTTCTATTTATTCAATCCTAAATCTAATTTGATTCCTGTTGTTCTGCTGGTGTTTTTCTTAATGCTTACATGATTTCTAATGAGACTAATATATCGGTAAGATCATTTCAGCAATCTTATATCTATAGGCACGATCTCGAAGATGAGAAATGAATGGAAACATGACAGATCCGTTTACAAATTCAATTCAAACATTCGTAGCGAATCCATTCGTACTATTGCTCATAGCTATTGGAGGTATTTTGATCGTGATCGGTTATAGTACTAGCTTTTTCAAATATCTATATGATTACTCACAAAAACCAAATCTTGTTTTCAATCCTAGAAAAGTCTACAAGGAAATAGAGAGAAATGAAGGTGTTCATTACACTGAAGTTGAATTTTGGGTATATGTATCAAACACTGGTAAGAGAATAGCCAAAAATTGTAGGGCTTATGTTAAACTCACTGATGAAACTGGACACAAAAATGTTGTGATGAGAATAGCAATTCCAGATTCATCATTTAATGATCCGTTTGGCATTCCTTGGCATGTACTAGACCAAAAAAGTCAAGTTGTGGATATTCCAATTAATAAATTCGGCTATGCTGGTTATGCAATAAAAATACCATTCCATATAGAATTGTTGCAATATGTAGACAAAAAACGTAAGGAAAAATGGATTTTTGGCGACATCATGTCAGGTGATTATCCAATTACAGAGATAGATCATCCCTCATTTCATTCAAAACAATGGGAAATATTTTCAGACATAGCACGGATTAAAATTGAGATCATCTATGAACCAAACCAAATTATAAAAAAAGATTTTATGATTAG
>JASHOW010000123.1 GCA_030038445.1 Nitrosopumilaceae archaeon | reverse complement strand
TTGTAGGTGTTTTCAAAGAGGCCTCGCATTCTTTCAGATGATGCGGTTCCAGCATTGGCAATGGTCAGATGTCCAAAATGCCAGAACCAAGGTCGGTGCTTGTGACCGCATATTACCAAGTCTATCTTGCTTGCAAGAGCCGTACGCAGAACATCGCCAGAATCAATTACTGTTACCCTGTCAGTCCCAGTATCTGGTACGCCAATTAGGTGGTGATGCATGGCAAGTATCTTTGTCTTGTTCTCATATTTTTTCATGGTACGCTCAAGCCACAGGTTTTGTCTATATCCAACCTCACCTTCGTCTCGGTCAGGCCTTGCAGTACCTATGGTTACAAGCACCGTATTTTCATCAAGCTCGTTTACTGAATCTATAGGAAAGAATTTTTTGAACAAGAGATAACCTGTGTTCCTATAATCATGGTTGCCACTTATTGCAATTATTTTATCTGTCTCAAATTTAGAAAATTTCATTTTACATTTTTCATATTCTTTTAGTAGACCCTCGTTAGTCAGATCTCCTGTTACTACAATAGCAGATGGCTTGAGACTATTGACTTCATCTACCACCTGATCAAAGACTTTCTCTTGAAATTGTGCACCAACATGGGTATCAGAAATTTGTACAATTCTCATATCGAAATCTTTCGCGTGGATTTGTTTAAGGTTTTAGGATTTTCTCATGATCTGCGTAAAAAATCCTTAGAGTTAAATATGCTAGATCTGCAAGCTTGCCTGTTTTGGGAAAAAAAGCTGCAGTGATAAAAGGTGACGGTATTGGACCTGAGATTGTAGATGCAATGCTACATGTTTTGAGATCATGCAATACACAGACGGAATTAATTTTGTGTGATGCAGGCTCAGAACAATGGGAAAAGCACGGTGGAGAGACTTACATTCCTGACTCTACAATGAAGATACTTGAGGATTCAAATGCATGTTTTAAGGGACCAACTACAACAATTCCAAAGCCAAATGCGCCAAGAAGCGTTGCTGTCACGCTTCGCCAAAAGTTTGAACTTTATTCTAACATCAGACCTATCAAGACATACAAAAGAATAACACCTGAAAGGTCATTGGATTTTGTCTGTTTCAGAGAGGCCACCGAGGGGCTTTACGCAGGAATTGAGTTTAAGGTGTCTAATGATGCTGCAGTTGCAATAAGAAAGATTACAAGACATGGATGCAGTCAACTTATCAATTCGGCATTTTCATGGGCAAAGAGGTACAACATGAAAAAGGTAGTAGCAATAACAAAGCGAAATATCCTCAAAGTCACAGATGGGATCTTCTGGGAAGAGATTGAAAAAGCTGCCAAGGCAAACTCCGGCATTGCAATAGAAGAGTTGTATATTGACAACATGACTCAGCAGTTGGTGATAAAGCCAGAACAGTTCAACGGAGCTGTTCTTGTAAGCACCAATCTCTTTATGGATATCATATCTGAACTGGCCTCTGGCATAATTGGTTCCATAGGCTTGGTTTATTCGGCAAACATTGGAGATTCGTTTGCCATGTTTGAGGCGGCTCACGGAAGTGCGCCATCTTTTAAAGGTCAGAATAAGGTCAATCCAACCGCTGCAATATTATCCGGTGCATGGATGGCAGAATATCTAGGGGAGACACACATAAAGGATGCAATATTTTCTGCGACAGACCAGGTAATCAATGAGGGAAAGCAGGTGACATTTGACATTGGTGGAAACGCCACTACAACAAAGATGGCAGAGGCAATTGCAGAGATTTCAAAGCAGAAGCTAAGAAGATAATCACATTCTAACGCGTACGTGCATATTGTATATTGCTAGAACGGAAATTATTGACAATACAAGAACCAGATAAGACATATTGCCAAATTCAGGCACTGTCGTATTTTCATTTGGCGTAAAATTACCTATTATGGGCTGGCTTTGTGATACGCTAACCTTTGGAATTGAAATGAGGCTGGAAGAATAGTTGGTTTGATTGTCCTGTCCCACCAAGGCATATGCACTTCCTGTAAGATAAAAGAGAAAGACAACCACTGCCATACCATACATCAGGTGTTTTGATCTCATTATACGATCATAGTATTTTGGAGGAGGTAACGTGTATATTTTGCGCACAATCTTTATTCCCTTGTGTAAAACTCAGAGTTTGATACATTCCACAAGTATCAATTCCTCAAAGAAGAGTTTCTTTTTTGCAGCTATTTTTGCAGAAAATCCAAGGCTTTTGCTTCTTCTTATCAGTTCCATATAGTTTGCAAGAGACGATGTGAGGTAGACTAGTTTGCCGTTTTTCTTTAGTACATTGCTTGTCGATTTTATTATATTGGTAGCAACTCCAAGGCCTTCTTGCAGGCCATCTGTAGCAGGATCGGTTATTTTCTCCGATGGCAAGTATGGTAAATTACACACCGCAAGATCAAAATTATAGTTTAGGCCGTCTGCGGCATTGCAGCAGATGCAATTTTTTACTACAGTATGTGCCTTTTTTAGTGCACTGAAGCTAATGTCAGTAGATACCACAAGTTCAAATTTATCAGACAATACTTTGGCAAGAAATCCCGAGCCTGTTCCAATGTCAAGAGCGGCATGGCCTTTTTCATTTTGAATGTAATCTGCCAGAAAAAAGGTGTCCTCGGCAGGTTTGTAGTATTCGTCAAACAATTTTTCTTGCAAGGTCTATTATATCTCCATCAGACAGGTCTTCTAGTCTTTTATTAGAGTCCATATCCAGATCAAAGTTTCTTGCAATATTACGTATAGTCTTTCTCCTAAAGGAGAAGAGCTTGTTTACAGCATGCAATATCTCTTGTGATACCTTTTGTTTTTGCTTTAGGCAGATTACTACCGAGTCTACCCTTGGAGGAGGCTCAAAGTTGGCCTTTTTTATATCCATGAGATATTCTACCTCAAAACAATAGCTTGCAAGTACGGATATGGCTCTTCTGGTCTTTCCTTTGCTTGCAAGCAACTTTTGAGCAAACTCCTTTTGTACCATTATCACTGCATGAGAAAATTCTCTTTGTACTAGCCATTCTATGGCATTGCGGCTCTCAGAATATGGAAGATTTGAGACAAATACATTAAAATCAATATCCATCTCAAAGGCGTCTCCATGCTCTAGTGCTAAGTTTGGGATATCAGAAAACCTTCTTTTTGCATCTGCATAAAGTTTGGAATCTTTCTCAATAGAGATTACTCTCTTTGCCTTGCTGCATAGATAAGGGAGTAAGATACCTTTTCCAGTTCCCACTTCAAGTACAATGTCATCCCTTTTGATATCTGTAAGAGCAGCTATTGATTTTGCTACAGAGCTTGATGTTAGAAAGTGTTGTCCTAATGCGTGACGCTTGCTCATTTTCTGACAAAGAGATTCATCCTAGTTTCTCCAGTGATCTCTTCGAGTATTCTTTTTGCAACTTGTTTTGCAGGTTCTTTTAGGCCCACTCTTTCCTGCAGATCCTTGAAATCAGAAAATTTTCGCTTCTCTCTTTCTTCAAGCATTGTCTTCATGTAGGTTTTTCCAATACCTGGGATAAGCTCTAGTGCATGTATCCTAGGGGTCAGTGGCTGGGCATTGTTTAGATAATCCACAAATCTTTGTTCGTTTTGTACAACTATCTTTTCAATTACTGATGCCAACTCGCTTTGTGCGGATGATGATGTCTGTCCAAACTCTAGCCTTCCCAGCACAGAGAGGATCTTTGTTCTTCCCTCTTTTCCTATGTAAACGCGTTCACCAATCTCAAAAGTAGAATTTGGCATTGCAAGCAACTCAAGTATCGTCAATCTCTCCTCGCCTAGTGCTGTTACAATTATTCCGTCCCGTCCTCGTACAGTGGTTGATTTGCCTCTAGATACAAAATCTAACACGTATGCGTACTCTTCATACTTTCTAGTTTGAGCTCTCTCCAAGAAAACTCTGCTCCTAAAATCAGGCGTTCTCCTTGATTATCTTGAGCATTTTTTCAAGCGTTTCTGCCAGAATCAGTTTTTTCCAGCCAAAGGTAAACGCTCTCAATTCAGCCTCGGTAGTAGGTAGATTGTTTACAATTTCAACTGCCTCTTCGTCAGTTATACCGCAGTCTTTTACGAGTTGTTGCTTGAGTTTCTTTGCAGCCTTTGAATCAATTTTTGTAAATTTGGTAACATAATCATAGGTCCATCTTTGAATCTGATCCATTGATTCTGGGTCTACCTTTTCCATTATTTCCTTAACTTCTGGAATGGAGATAGACTGTTTCTTCTTAACTTCTTCCATATTTACACACCAAATGGTTTGATATGGTCTAGCCTAGTGATTAAGGTTTTTGTCTTGTTACCAAGTTTGACTGCTAGCTTTACCGTCCTACGCCCTACCTCATTTACAGTGCCTACCTTGCCGTGATAACGTCTGTGTGGCAGGCCCTTGTGCTGAGATGGGTCTATGATTACTAGGACCTTGTCTCCTACCTTGTACTCTCGAAGTAGAAAGGAGACTCCTCTGTCCGCATCCTTTGTCATTACAGATCGTGCTTTGTGCATAAAGCCATGGGAACGACCTCGCGGCTTCTTAGTAGTCATATCGCTAGGACTTCCGCCAAACCTAATTTAAAGTTCTGCCACAAACTAGCCTATGATATATACAATATCATCTCAAATTCTGCAGCTTGCTCCCATTTATTCCGAGGATTACCGGCTGTAAGTTGCCCGAGTTCCCACTCATCACTTCATTTGGAAGCCCTCTAGGATGGCAAAACCTACTCCACCCCTTGTAAGATATGTTAAGTGCCGCAACAATATCGCGGTCCATTACTCTCTTACAATTAGTGCACCACAATTTACGATGTTGAAACCTGTCCTCTTGGATTTTATCTCCGCATATTGGACAAAGTTGGCTGGTGCGTTTAGGATCTACAAACTGTATAGGTATGCCTTCCCATGCTGCCTTGTATTGAATTTGTCTTTGCAGTTCATGAAAAGACCAACTATTCAGTCGTCTCCTATACTTGTTACCTTGACCGTTGCCTTTTCTGTATAGTTTACGGATTTCCTTAAGATCCTCAAATACTATCATAGACTTAGTTTGTACTGCTCTTTGTACAATGTCTTTTGATATTTTATGCAGATATTGTTGTATTCGTCTTGAACGTCGATTGCCTAGTCTTCTTTGGTAGTGTTTCTTTACCCTTACATCATATCTTTTGAAAGATGCTAAAACATAAGATGAATTTTCCTTTATTGATAAAAGCTTGTTCGTTTTGTACATTATGGGACCCGTACAAGTCGATATGGTTACATTTCGAAGGTTTCTGTCTATTCCAATCACATTTCTAGGAGTTGTTTCTTTCACATCTTTTCTTATACAGATTGATAATGAGTCTGGTGTGATTGTAAACGATCGTAGCTCTGCACCTTTTTCTGATAACTTCGATATTGTATAATCTTTGAGTACAATATTGACGTGTCTTCTATTGCCTATTGGTATTGAAAGGAACATTCCATTTATCTTAAATCCGTAACACGATACAAGATAGGGTCTTGATACAAAAGGTGACTTGGCTCTTATGCCTTTTTTTATGCTACGCTTCATTTGCGAAAGACGCCCTGCTGCCTGTGAAATTGCAGTGAGTTTGTATTTTGACTGGATGTCATATTCTGAGAGAGAATGATATGACAAGAGTGAAAGTTTCCTCATTGTGGCAGTATTGTTCTCAAGACCAATCTTGATACATTGATTCACCATAAATCGAAAGATCTCCATCATGGATGCCAATTCAGACGATGGTACTAATGATTGCTTGACTGATTTTACAGCAAACATCGATCGCATGTAATTACATGAGAAGAAAAAGATGTGGTTATAACATTATCAATCGAGTTTGTAGTGAAATCTACACTTATGTCCCAAAAAAGGAAAAACCGTCTAGTCTGTAATTGAAAATAAGGGAAAAAAGGACAGAACCTATTCTTCAGGTTCTTCTTTCTTTTTCTTTTTTGTCTCTTCTTCTGGGTCTGATACACCACCCTCGGTTACAATAAAGAGCACTTCTTGTTCTGGGTGGTGCGGGCTGTCTACCATTCTTGCAATTCTCTTCTTGCCAGACTTTTTGAGGTAAACGCGGTAGGTTGATGCATGGCCAACAATATTTCCTCCAACTGGTCTTGTCGGATCTCCAAAGAATGTGTCAGGAGATGCCTGGACTTGATTTGTGGCTATTATTGCAATATTGTATGTCTCTGCAGTTCTGGAAAGCAGGTGCATGAATCTGTTGAGTCTTTGCTGTCTTACTGACAAGGTTCCTCTGCCTAGATATTCTGATCTGAATAATCCAACTGCAGAATCTACCACAATTAGTTTTATCTTGTTTTCTTCGATGACAGGTCCAACTTCTTGCATTATTAGCTCTTGATGAGAGCTATTGTATGCTTTGGCTACAATGATCCTGTCAAGAGCTTTTTCTGGATCAAGTCCCTTTGCTTTTGCAATAGAAACAATTCTTTCTGGTCTGAATGTTCCTTCTGTATCAATATACAAAACTCCACCATCTAGACCTCCTTCTTCCTTTGTTTTTTGAACATTCACACATAATGTATGGCAAAGCTGTGTCTTTCCAGAACCAAATTCTCCATAAACCTCTGTTACTGCCTGCGTCTCAATTCCTCCATCAAATAAAGTATCAAGTGAGTTGGTTCCAGTAGAGATCTTTCCTATATCTTGTCTTCTTTTGTAGATTTCGGTTGCGCTGACAAACTCCTTTTGCAGTTGTCCACTTTCAACTAGCTGCTGTCGTGCTTTGTTTACCAGCTTTATAGCTGTTTCAACATCCATCCCAGTTATTTCGGATATGTCCACTGGACCTCTTATAACAAGGTCCAGTATGTTATGGATTCCTGCGTCGCTAAGCTTCTTGGAAGTTACGGGGCCTACCCCTTCTAGACTTTCTAATCTTAAATCGTCCATCTTACCGTATGTTACGGTA
>JASHOW010000122.1 GCA_030038445.1 Nitrosopumilaceae archaeon | reverse complement strand
AAATTTTTAAGATGGTTAATTGCATCAACTATAACATTATTTTCTTTTTCGACTGTAGCGTTGTTAGTCGGATATGGTAATGATATTACTCGTACTGCAATTCTAACGTTTTCGAGATGGCTTTTTGTTGGAGGTTTAGCAGTAATGGTAATTTCTATAATTGTTCTAATGTGGTATTTGAAATTAAAAAATTAGTTTTTCTTATTAGCATTTTGAATGATCGTCATCCATTTGTTCTTACCCTCGATCTTAATTCAGCATTTGTCTGCTGGTGTTTGACCGTCTAAAGCCATATGTGGTCTAAGATAATTATGAAATATTTGATAGTATCCATATACAACACGATTTCGTACCTTCACCAGTTTAAGACCAAAAGGAAGTATCCTAGTAGTATCCAGAAATGATAGTAATTTCAGTATCAAAACGATGGTATCATCCACGATCTGAGGTAAGACAGCACGGCAAAAACGGTGCAAAGAAGCGCTGGTTTGTATTTTACTTTGATGAATATGGCATATTCCGTTCAAAAAGGATTCAATGGTTTGAGGTTGTGTGGTATAAGTCACAGCAACACCATAAAAGGAGACTTATTTGCCTTGAATGCGGTAAAAAGTTCATTGGGTATGTCAAGTCTGATACTCAGATGGTAGATTGCCCTTACTGTTCTTGATCAGCATACCGGAAAGAACCCTTTTTCAGTTCCCCTATGACATGAGGGAAAAAGTATTTTTCAATCTCAATATCATTTTTCTTGTAGGAAGGATCTGGGGTATTGACATATTGTCGGATTCTGCATTTTTTGTGCTTTGAGTGAGCGTAGACCAGCCAATACTCTGTCGGTCGTTCTTTTTTTGTTGTAGTGTTCTCTTTATTTCTCCATGTTCTTTCCCTGTTATCGCGAGTGTTTTTTTTCTCAATTCTTGGCACGCCTCTATTGTGACACCTAGGACATAGGTCTGTAATCTGTCTCGTGGCTGGTTCTACCTTGATGACCTTGACTTTGAAGGGCTGGTTCTCGACTTCTTTTATCAGACCGTCTAGATTTGATTCATCTTTGACAAAATATTCCCATATAGTCTGCATCTTTGCATTATTGGGATCGTTGGTTTCTACCGTTAAGGCATATACAAAAGGCATTTTTACATCATATTTTTTAATTTTGGTGCCTTCTTCGAATGCAAGACTAGCTTCTGTGGATTCGTTTTTTGGTTTTCTACCCAACAAAATAGTGTACCTTCACTGCTATAAATTCAATAATGCTGTATTGAAAAAACGTGATCCGATCATAAAAAGTGTAAATACGATAAAACCGCTGGCTATGGATGATGAGGACCGCCATAAAGTCCGGCGGTCTGATGTGGGAAACAAAATGGCAACAATATCAGAACAGAACACAACTGCCAAGTCAATACTGTCAACAGACCAAGATCTTAGGAGATGGTACGACAACCTTGCACGAGGAAGCCAGCTTACAGCAGACGTAAGACTACGAAGAATGGCTCATTTTTGCAGGAAACATGACATAACTCCTGCAAATCTTGCCAAACTTGCAGTCAAGGACGTAAGGGCTGTAACAGACATGATAGAAGACCATGTAACATGGATGGAAAAACAGGGATTTTCGCCGGGTTATGTGGAAGATACGGTAAAATCTGTCAAGTCATGGCTGAGGCACTTTGAGGTAGAAATAAAGCGAAGAATCAAGATTACAAATCTTGACAGTACGCCTACACTTGAAAACGAACGTGTGCCAAATGCAGAAGAGATCTCAGAGATGCTCAACAGGTCATCGCTTCGGGAGTCGGCAATAATTTCCTTGATTGCCAAGTCAGGGCTCAGACCACAAGTGATAGGAAATCACAACGGGACTGACGGGTTGAAGATTGGAGACCTGCCTGACCTGATAATCGAAGAGAAAGAGGCAAGATTCGTGCAAGAACCGCCACGGGTAACAGTTCGAAGAACATTATCCAAGGCAAGACATCAGTATTTCACGTTCCTAAGCACAAGTGCATCAAGAAAACTCCTCGCATATCTCAACGACAGGATAGCACACGGAGAGAAACTGACAAGAGATTCGCCTCTGATATCCCCTGATACAAAGTACAGATACGGACGGGGAAGGAACACTGGAAAAAAATTCCTACCAACTCAGAGAATATCAGATCGTGTGAGAAAAGTCTTCAGACCAAGATTCGAATGGAGACCGTATGTGTTGAGAGCATACTTTGACACACAGCTTCTCATGGCTGAATCAAGAGGAAAAATCGCACATGACTTTAGGACCTTCTTCATGGGTCACAAGGGAACAATCGAAGCTAAATACACGACAAACAAGGGAACAATCGAAGCTAAATACACGACAAACAAGGGAATACTTCCAGAAACTTTGATTCGAGAAATGCGTGACTCATTCAAGCGAAGCGAAGAATTTCTAGACCTTGATCTGGTGATAACAATAGAAGACAAACAAGAAACAAAACCAAACAATCCTCTAGAAGATGTAATGCTCAAGGCAACAAAAGAAGATCTTGGAAAAATGCAAGATATACTTCAATCTTGGGCAAAAGAAATACTTGCAAGAAAATGACCTCTGGTTCAAAAATCGGTAAAATTCAGCGTTTTTGGCTGGGTTCCAAACCGTGTGTAGAGGTGGACCGAGGGGGATTTGAACCCCCGACATCCGCGTTGCGAACGCGGCATCACTACCACTAGACTACCGGCCCTTTTGTTATCAAAAATCCATCTTCTTTTATTCATTTGGCCAAAGAATAATACTAGGATTTTGTCAAACTTTTCGATGACTTTTGATACGATAATTCTCAATTCTCATGTTGTTCTGCCAAACGGCATCGTCGACAAAAATATTGTAATAGACCAAGGAAAGATTGTAGGTCTGACAAATGACACTCCAGAGTGTGACACAAGAATTGATGCACAAGGGCTTGTTGCACTGCCTGGCATAATAGATCCGCATGTACACTATGGAGTCTATTCACCAATAGAGCAGGCAGCAGTGACCGAGTCCAAGGTGGCGGCAGTGGGTGGAGTCACAACCATGATGAGGATGCTGCGCATGGGAAGCTCTTACACAAAAAATCTTGGCACGCACCTTGAGGAGAGTGCGCAGTCGCACTATGTCGATTATACTATTCATGCATCAATTCTGCACGAACGCCAGATAGAAGAGATGGAGTTTTGCGCAAAAAAAGGAATAACATCATTTAAGCTGTACATGAATCTTGGAGATGAGGTGGGACATGTCTACATGGACATGAACCCCGGAAAAAACACACTTGTCGAAGATACAGTGGAGACAAACTCCAAGATAGTCGAACGTGTAATTACAAAGGCGTCGTCACTTGGTTGCCCTGTACTGATTCATGCCGAGGACTATCAGATATGCTCCTGTGGAATGCGTGAGGCAAAGGCCAAAAACAAGAACGGCCTTGGCGCATGGTCAGAGAGCAGACCTGCCGAGTCTGAGGTAAAATCAATCAAGACGGCATCAGAGGTTGCAAGAAAGACAGGCTGCACGCTTTACTTTGTGCACATTGGCTCACAGGCTGCAATGGATGTGATACTGCACGAAAGAAAGAATGGCACCAAAATTTTTGTAGAGACCTGTCCACACTATCTTACTCTGTCGTACGAATCCCAGCAAGGATATCTTGCCAAGGTAATGCCACCAATTAGGTCATCAAGTGATGCACAACGAATCTGGAAGGAGCTGCACGCGGGTACCATAGACACAATCGGTACAGATCATGTGGCAAATCAACTCAAGCTCAAAATTGGAGGCGACTCTGTCTGGGATGCACTTGCAGGCTTTCCGGGGTTGGGAACGATGCTACCAATCTTGCTCAGCGAGGGCGTAAACAAGGACAGGATAACTCTACAGCACCTCTCGCGCCTTACAAGCCTTAATGCAGCAAAAATATTTGGAATGTATCCAAGAAAGGGAATAATCCAAAAGGACTCTGATGCTGATATTGTGCTTGTTGACCTAAAGCAAGAAAAAAAGGCAAGCGCAGAACTCTTGGATGGATTTTCTGATTATACAGTATACGAAGGATGGAAACTAAAGGGCTGGCCGGTAAAAACCTTGGTCAGGGGAGAGGTCATCGCAGAGAACTCGAAGATTGTGGCCAAGCCTGGTTTTGGCAGGTTTATTGCAAGAAATATGTCATCATAAGACCTCGAACTTGCCGTTTGCTTTTG
This sequence comes from Nitrosopumilaceae archaeon, assembly GCA_030038445.1. Taxonomy (GTDB): domain Archaea; phylum Thermoproteota; class Nitrososphaeria; order Nitrososphaerales; family Nitrosopumilaceae; genus Nitrosotalea. The sequence continues at coordinate 2,071 of JASHOW010000122.1, read as the reverse complement.
CCTTGTAGATGATGTCAGGTTTTGAAAATATTCCAACCTCCATGACACCAGCTGTTTCTATTATTTTTGTTGCAAGTGCTTTGGGATCTGATATGGCGCCAAACTCGCAGTCAAGTATTATGTTGCCATTCTCTGTCATAAATGGATATCCCCTGTCAAGCAGCCTAATGTGCGGCCTGCCCCCGTACGACTTTATCTTTTTTGACACCATCTTTCTTGCAAAGGGATGTACCTCAACTGGAACGCTGCGGTCAAGTTTTTTTACAAACTTTGTCTCATCTGCAATGATTACAACTTTTTTTGCCATACTGATGAGAATTTTTTCTCGCAAGAGCGCGCCTCCCCCACCCTTTATCATGTTGCCCCTTACATCTATCTGGTCTGCACCGTCAAATACTATGTCTATCTTGTCTATCTGGTCTGGCTCTATTATTGAAATGCCGCCACTTTCTGCCTCCATCTTTATCTGCAGCGATGTCGGAACTGCCTTTACAGAAAACTTATTTTTCTTCAAGTATGCAGAAAGCAGACGTATTATGGCAGTTGCAGCTCTGCCGCTGCCCATGCCTATGATATAGTTGTTTCTTACCATTTTTAGCGCATGTGGCGACAATGCCCTTATGGCATCATCTACTGTCAATTATTCTACCTCTGCTTGCTCTAGTTTTGAGAGGGCCTTCATTATCTCGTTTTTTATCTTATCCAAATCCTTGTCATCATCTTCTATCTTTTCTTCTTCTGGTATCTTCATTGGGGTTGGAAGCTGTACCTTCTTTTCAACATGTTCTGGCCTTGGGACCTGAACACGTTCTTCCCTTGTAACAAGTGGTGTCGGCTCCACCGTAACAATTGCCTGCGGTATCTCAGGTTGCTTTGGAGGCTGGACAATAACTTTTGGTACTTCAAGTTGTTCCTGCGCTGGCTTTATCAACTCGGCTGGAAACTCTGGCATTTTACTTGGAATCTCTGTTAACGTGCTAAGCTCAACTGATACACGTCTTTGTGGTATACCGATCTCAATTGGAGGCATTATCTCAGGTGTCTTTTCTTTTTGAATCTGTACGGGTTCATGTATGACCTCAACCTTTGGTTCAACTCTTGGCTTTTCCTGTATTGTCTGCTTTGGTTGCTCTTGTTTGATATGGGATGGCTGTGGCTGTACTACAATCTGTGGTTGAGCTACTGTCTGCGTGGTAGGCTGGGAAACACTTGAAGTCATCTTTGATGATATCTCATACAGCCTCTGGTCAAGCTTGGAAAGCTTGTCGTCCATCAGGGTTATGATGCTGTCTCCTACAGGCCCAAGATCTGGGTACCTGCTTGCAACCTCGAGTTTTTCTATCTTTGCAGATATTACTCCAAGCTGGTGCTGATATCTTGCAAGCAGCCTGTCGCGTTGTACAGCTGAAACAGTAGACTCGTCATTGTGAAGCCTTGTAATTGTTTTTGCTAAAATCTCTTTTTCAATCTTTAATGAATGAAGCTGACTTTGCATTACAGAATTTACTATAACCACTTGCTTTTGCTTTCGTTTTGGGATCTTGTCCAAAGCTACTGCAGTGCATGCACCAGCCAGAGAACTAAAAACGAGAGCAATCTCTTCCATTTACGTATACCATTTGATCCAGTTGTATTTTCTTATTCTTGCGTCTGGATAACCACAGCTGGCGCACCTTTTGTGTCTTGCATGAAAAGAGTTCTTTCCACACCTTCGGCATCTTGTGTGTACATGTTTCTTTGTGTAGCCTCCCATGGAGGTTGTGCCTTTAGTCATTAGGTTCTCACTTTGGTGGCGGAGATATGATAACCACGTTATCTCCTCTGACTACGATGGTTCCCAGGCTCTTTGTCTCTCCTTCAGTAGGGATCTCTTCTGAAGAATCAAGCAGCAGGTTCATGTGCTGGTCAAAGCCATGCAGGTTTCCTCTTATCACTTTGCCCCCCTTGAGCTTGATAAGAACAACCTTGTTGAGGCTTTCATCAAGTACTTTTACTGCCATATCAACTGACATCTATTTCACTTATTACCAACTCTATTGAGGGTATATATTAAAATTTCATTGGTGTAATT
>JASHOW010000121.1 GCA_030038445.1 Nitrosopumilaceae archaeon | reverse complement strand
GATGAGTATCTTTGGTATCTTCATCTCTGTGCTTGCGTACTTTGCAACATCTAGTGAGCTTCCACCACCAAGACCAATTATGGCCGAGGGGTTCTTTGGCTTGAATTCTGATACGACTCTGTTTACTGTTTCAATAGAAGGTTCTGGCTCTACTTTGTCATAGAGCATGTAATCTGTAATGTTCATCTTTGTAAGCCATTTTTTTGATACATCTGGAGGAGCTGTTGTTACAACAAGTGCATTTTTTGGATACTGTGTATTTGATAATGCGTCTTTGCCATAATTAATTGTCTTTGGGATTCTAACTGTGTTCATAGCACAACTAAGATCTGTAATTATTATTATACTATTGCTTGTCTTGCCGCACAAATACAAATGGGAAAAACTACAATTTTTATATCTAGCAGCTAAGGATATTTTAGAAAATGAATCCAACAAATTCCGACGAGACAATTTCCAAGATAGATTCGATGATACGTGTGCTTTCCAAAGCCTCTCCGCATGGAAATATCTTGGATCAGGATGATATCAAGGCGTTAAATGGAGTAGAGTCTGAGGATCAGCTAAAGTTGGCCGATAGGCTGGAGGATATGATAGTCTTTCTAAAGGATGAGCCTGACAATAAACGAAAGATACTTGAGGTCCATGATCTTACAATGGATGAATTTGGCCACGTGGAACCAGTACGCGAGATACTAGAATCGGTAAAGGCTTATTTTCTTAGCAAACAATAGATCCTTTACAACCCAATGCTGTTTATTGCCACGCCAGAATTGGCATCAACCACTAGGATTATCTTTTTTCCCTTGTGATCGTATTTTGCAAACCATATGGGCACATGTAGTAGCTCGCCACTTGCAACGTCTTCTTGTGTCTGAATTTGTTGTATCATGTGGTATTGGGAGTGTGCTTTTTCTGACTGTATCTGGTCTACTATTGTCTTGGCTTGGTTCTTTGCAGAATCCTCATTTACATCACCATTTAGAATCTTGACTGACTTGGGAATCTTTTTTGGATCGAAATCTACTCGTCCATCCAGCGCAAATTCATAGCCATGAGGCTGGTACATGGTTAACGCTTTGAGGGCAATTACTGGGCAGTTATAGTTTGAATCAATAGTGTATGCCTTTTTTGTATTTGCAGAACCCATCATTCCTCCACCTCCAAGCATACTTCCCATCAGCATTCCATCCATCATCCCTCCTCCAAAACCGCCACCCCTTCTGGAACCAAAACCGCCGCCTCCCATAGCTCCGCCCATTACTCCAAACAAGGCAGCAGTTGTAGCTATGCTTCCCACCTCTGCAGCAACGTCTACTGCAACAAGGTTGGTTCGTGCAGTGACCGGTATTACCCAGTAAGGAATCATACTCAAGCTAATCTCTTCAAGAGTTGAACTTTCCTGCAAGTGTCTATGCAGCAGACCTTTGTCCATCATCTTTCGCAGACTTGCAGTAACTGCATCTTTGTCAGATATGGTAATTGATAACATCGTGTGTCTTTCTATGTTCTTCCAGCCAGTATTTTCCAGAGTTACGCTAGCACCACAGTATTCGCATGTTATCACCATTTCACCAAATTTTGGAGCTATTGGGGCGCCACAGCTTGGACACTTGATCTCTTTTACTGCGCCAGACTGGGCTGCAGTTGGCTGTGGTGATTGTGAGGGCTGTGGAGCCTGGGATTGTTGTTTTGTGCCACATTTGGCGCAAAAGGATGCATCGTCTGGAAGTTGGGAACCGCATTTGATGCAATACATGTCTACTAACCTGTCTTTAGTGCCTTACCACAGCTTGAGCAGAATTTGGAATCGTTAGCAATGTGAGCCCCGCACTGTGGGCACAGAATACCCTCCTGTGGTTTTGGTTGTTGTATTTGCTGCTGACCAACACCGCAATTTGGACAAAAGTTGTTGGAAACAGGCATCATCATGCCACACTTGGTACACTGTTTCATGGGAGGCTGGTACATTCCTTGTGCCATTTGTCCGGACATAGCATATCCTATTCCTGATCCTGCTCCAAATCCAACTCCAAGACCTGCGCCAACGCCTGCTATGCCTCCTGGATTTTTTGCAGCATCCGTCATAGCTTGGCCTGCTTGATATTGTAGATAATTGACTCCAAGTACTGACATTTCTGATCTTGTATCAATTGCCTTTTGGACCTCCTCTGGTAAACTTATTGTGAGTCCTGATATCTTGTTAATCTCAATTCCATATTGTCCAAAGTTGGTTGTCGAGTTTGCCAGTACGACTTGCTCTATGTTTTGAAGATTTGCAGCCAAGTCGGTCACTTTCAATCCATTATCCTTCATTTTTCCTATTGCGTTGAACAGCAAAAGAACCATCTGTTCCTTTAGTCTAGATTCTATCTCGTCGGAGCTCTGGACTGCAAATGTTCCAACAAATTGATTGACAAAATTTTCAGGATGCGTTATCTTCCATCTATACTCTCCAAAGATTCTAAGATTTACTAAGCCAAACACAGGATCAACGAATTGATAAGGCTGCGCTGAGCCAAATTTGCCATCTATGTATCTGTTCTGTAGATAGTAAACTTCTGCTGCCTGCTGAACCCCGGTAAAGAATTTTAATAGACCACCAACTATAGGCGCGTTAAAATCAGTAAGTGCATACCTGTTTGGTTTATCAAAATAGGTTAGCACCTTACCATCCCTGAAAAAGACAGCAATCTCATCTTGCCTTACAACTATGTTATCATTTAGTCTGATAAGACGGGGAACCTTCCACATTATGTTACCTTCCTTGTACTGAGAATCCCACTCTATAGTGGTAGATCCCATTACACTTCCTCCACCCAAATCAGGATCTTTTTTATGTCCGAACATGTATCAATCACTTACCATCTTTGTTTTTATTATCATTTCTATCGTCTCCTATTTTGTCACCAATATGTTTTCAACAGATTCAAGTCTTTGTTGCCACGCACGCCTGAATTCATCTACCATGGGGCTGATCTTAGTTGCAACTGCTTGGGCAGTTGTTGTTCCTGACGAATAGTCTCCCATTGAGGTGGTGACCGTAGAAAAGATCTGTTCTGCACTGTTGACAAAGTTATAATCATATTCGTATAATTTGTTTAATGTCCCATCGTCTATTCTTATGTTTGGAGATATGCCGGCTGAGCCTTGTTGCGCATTGAAGACTTCACCTGCTACTTGTTGAACTTGTGAGATGATGGCACCAATGGACGTTAGGCTGGTAAACTCTCCCTTGTCAACCATTGCTTTTCTTAGTGTCTCTAAATTATTTTTTGTACTGTCTAGTTTGTCAAATACTTGTTTTCGAAGAAGCTCATCTGCTGCTCTTATGTCTTCTAGCTTGCGGTATTCTTTGAGTCCGGGCACTACAAGCTGCAATTTTTTCAGAAAGCCGCGGCTCTCGTCTACCTTTTCTCTTAAGTCTGGACCATTTCCTGCCATGTATGACACCTATATGCAGCAATATTGCTTAAGCATTGCGTAACTAACGTAACACTAACATACTTACAAAAACTTGTCATAACAATCAGACTACGATTATTCCATTAGTGATGAGCCATTGTATTCCCTTGACAAAGTCTTGATCAGAAATCTGTCCATCTGCCCACCAACCCGCATTGGTCTTTATCCATGCGGGAATCTGCTGTGACCCTGAAGCTGCAGTAGAGTTTGATTGTGTAGGTATCTGCATTATTCCCTGCTGTATCAGGTATTGTATTCCCTTGATAAAATCTGAATCGCTCACTTGTCCTTGAGACCACCACTTTGCAGTGGTCTTTATCCATGAAGGAATTACCATACTTTGTGTTCCAGCAGGTTGTGTAGTCGAGCTGGTGGCGGAGCTTGACGTAGAATTGGAACCACCACCAGAGCTGCCTCCTAGATTGATGGTAAACGTAGCCGTTTCTGGCGGAATTGGCTGGAAAAGTATTCCGTCTACTTCTACAACTACTTGGTATGTTGTAGCGTCAGGTAATGCACATGGAACAGTGACAGTTCCTTCTGCAGTGTGTTGTATCCCGGTGCCACAGATCTGGTTGCCTCCCTCCATTACAGAAACTTTGTAGTCTATGTGTGGTTGTACTGCCTGAGTTGATTTGTTTATGAAGCTAATATCAAGATTTGTTGGGCTGTTACCAGGTGTTGGGTTGGCAGGATCTGTTGCAAAACCAACATCAATGGTGCCGCCGCTGGTTGGCTGGATGGTCTGGTCTGCATAAGCTGGAATTATAACTACCGTAATAATTGCTAAAAGTCCGAAATATACAGATAGCTTACCCTTAGAGGCAAAACCTGTACCCTTCATGGATTTACCTTGTTAGATACCATATATAAAAAAACTGTAACAAGGGTACGCATTACTTTTAAGCTTGAATTACACCCCTGCCAAAAAGATTCAAAAATTCATGGATCTTATTTATACAAGGAAGCAAATGATTATTCAAAATTTCAAGCAACTTGCGACAGATACGGAGAAAAAACTAGCACTATCAATAATTGAGAAGGGAATCTCTGGCGCTTTACCTTATGCTGCACTGAAGAAGATTATAAGACAAGATTATCTACAAACAAGAGAAAAGAGAATATCTTTTAAAAAATACGACCATGTTTATGTGATCGCCATTGGAAAGGCTGCGGATTCTATGGCAAAGGCAATAAACTCGCTAACTAGGGTTCATGGCGGTATTGTGGTAATTCCAGACAACACACATTCCACGGTCCTAACACGCAAGTTCACCGTCATAAAATCTAGTCATCCTATTCCAACCAAGAAAAGCGTCAGCGCGGCAAGAAAAATCATTGATTTTCTTAAGACATTGGAAACGACAGATCTAGTCATCTTTCTTATATCTGGAGGTGCGTCGTCATTATTGTCGTTACCTGACGGAATATCATTAAGAGACAAACAACACGTTACAGATCTCTTGCTAAAATCAGGTGCCAACATACGCGAGGTTAACTGCGTACGAAAACATATCTCAAAAATTAAAGGAGGAAAATTAGTAGAATTACTTCGATGTACTGCAGTATCTCTTGTAATGTCGGATATAGTGGGAGATGATCTCTCGGTTATTGCTTCTGGTATGACATACTGTGACAGAACTACTTTTTCTGATGCAAAAAAAATCCTGATAAAATATGGTCTTAAAAATCGCATCCCAAAACCTGTCTGGCATAGAGTAATTCTTGGAAGTAAAGGCGTGATACCTGAGACACCAAAAAAACCAAAGATCTACAACTATGTCATTTCTACTAACAAAGATTGCATCGATCTTATGAAAACTCGTGCAAGAAAACTTGGGCTTGCCACAAAAACAATTGAGTGTGTTGAAGGTGACGTAAAGGATATGGCATCAAAAATCTCAAAAAGTTTTTTTGTCCGTAGACAGTCATGTCTTATCTTTGGGGGAGAATCTACAGTTACAGTACGAGGTAAAGGAAAAGGAGGACGAAACCAAGAATTGGTCTTACATTTGCTGAAAAAATTAAAGGATCACAAAGATCTGGTAGTTGCATCTGTTGGTACTGATGGTATTGATGGAAATACCAATGCGGCAGGTGCAATTGCAGATTTGACCATGCCATTTAAGATGATCGATGAATACCTACGTGAAAACGACGCTTATCATTACTTTAAGAATCATGGAGGACTGATCTTCACAGGTACAACCCACACTAACCTTATGGACATTGGTCTGATACTACAAAAGTAGAGCAGCTGCCTTGTTGTTGGAAGGTTCAATTAATTGATATTTGACTACCAGTCTTCGCTGATCTATCAACTGTTTGATGAATCTGGTCCGCGAATTTACAAATGGATCATTTGTTGATTTGTTTTCTGCAAGATGATCAAACATGGACCTTAGATCAAGCATTATGTTTATCATATCTTCATTTTTTATTATGAATCTTCCAATACTCCAAAAAATGCCAACGTGTAACGCAACATACTTTGATTGCTCGATTGATATCTTCTCGTAATAATCTTCAATGTGTGTTCTAACTTGATCTGCTCTTGCACCACTGTTCTCAATAGTCCATGAGATCTTTTTCGTGTTCCCATCAAAATAGTATGCATGATCCATATGTCAATCAAAAAGGTGCTGATTGTCTATATATTTTGAATATACAACTGAATAACAAAAATAAAAACTTGTTTTCGTGCTAGAAGCCAATTCATTCTTTACAAACATGGTGGATGAGTTGGTAGCGTTCTCAGAATATGATCCAGAACTTGCTGAAGGTCTCAAATGGATAGATAGTGAGGCTCAAAAACGCGGAATCACTTTTTATGAGATGGTGTTTCATGTTTTACATAGATATGATGTAGACACGCGTGCAAAAGACTGGCTTGCCAAAAGAAACTAGCAAATCCAAACTGCGGCAAAAGACTAAAAACCATTTTCAAGTAATCTTTAAGATCTGTTAAAAGAGTAACTTTTTGTGGTAAAGAAATTAAAAAAGGCACCAAAGGAACTCTTTGACCGGTTTGCACTGTACTTTCCATATTCTACAGTGGATGTTGTCATACAAAACGCTGATTCCTTTCTTCTGACTAGAAGATCTATTCCGCCGTACAAAAACAAATGGAATCTGCCCGGTGGGATTGTTTGTAAGACCGAAAATCTAGACGATGCTGCAAAAAGAGTTGCAAAAGAAGAACTTAATCTGACTGTCAAACTTGAAGGCTTTGTTGGAGTCTATGAAAACCCTGTTTTAGCAAGACATGACATAACACATGTTTTCCTTGCATCTATTTTAAAAGGAAAAATAGTGCGCGATTTTCAGAGCAGCGAAGCAAAGTTCTTTAAAAACCCGCCGCCTGATATGGTACCTTATCAGAAAAAGATACTGCATGACGTACGTGCCATCCTTAGAGAGAAAAGATCAATGTAATGCTGAGCATATGTCGCCAAAGATGTCTGGGTTGTACTGGCCAGCATAGTGCTTGACATTATTCTCGCGGGGAATTACTTTGCAGATTACATGTGGTATGATGAAATCTCCCATGACGTATACGCCTAGAAGTAAACCTCCAACCACAATTATAATGCCAAAGGGTATCTTCATAGCTTGCGATGCATTGTGCCAGTATAATAATCAATAAACTGATGTTCACCGCCATTTAAATTAATCAAGTGTGTAATGGCAGTATATGGATAAGAGTCTAGTAGTTTTTAAAAAATACTGCAAGACACCATCTACTAAAAAGATGTATGAATATCATTTTGGAAGATTTTTAAAATATTGTAAGAAAGATGAGCCATTGATTACTGCTGATGGATTACTAAGTTTGAAAGAGAAGATATTGCAGACCTACGTGGAAGATTATGTTTATGGATTGAGAAACAAGATTAGTCCTAACTCGTATAATGGGGTTGTAAGTAGTCTAATGATATACTTTTCAATGAATGACAAAGTCTTGAATTGGGATAAGGATTAATCGGTTAAGATCTGTTGCCAAGTCCGGAAATGGCGGGAGACTGAAAACCTCCGAGATGGCCGCCGTCTTCATGGATTCAAATCCCATCCGCACCGCTAACATGAGTTTGCACTTTACTTCTAATATAGTTTTGGGCTTCCAAGTTTATGGTATGTGGACTTTGGTAGGATTTCAAAAGGTAGTTTGAGGTATGGATACGCTCCGAGCCAATTCACCCCTTTCTTGCTTGCTTCACTCGCAATTCATTCCACTCTTGGCTCTACGCTTATTGTCTAATGGCGCGTCTGTGAATACCTGACAATCCTCCGCTTCGCTCCGCCTACCTCAACTACGTTGATGGTGTCGTTGGCAGGGGCTACACTCACTTTGCTCGTTGCGCCTCACCCGACTTTGTCGGTGCTCGTTGCAGGGGATTTGTCCCAAAATTATGATAATGCAGAGGTCGCATCAGGTTGGATAATTTTGGTGTATTGTTCCATAGTAATGGAACAGGCTGTTTGTCAGCCTACCAAGTATTATATGGTAGGACGTTACGCTGGGATAGGCAGAAAATTAAAGGTTGAAGCGTTGGAAAAAGGAAGCAACCGTTTGCAATCTATATCTTCTCCAAGTGTACCATAGAAAATCTACACAATCCTAAAATAGTTATTGTACCGTACTTACGATCTTGAGATACTTATGATATTGAATCAGAAAAGACCAATCTCTCATACCTTTCGTATTGAAACTGACTCATATGAACAACTAGAAAAGGAAGCAAGAAAGAAAAATATATCGATAAATCTATTATTAAATCAGATAATAAAGGAACATGCCTTTAAGGTAAGTTTTGACAAGATTGATTCTGTGATTATGCCAAAGGATGTGCTAAAAAGTCTGTTTGAGGCAATAGATGAGAAAGACACCATTCAGCTAGGAAAAAAGGCAGGCTCACATGATGCGGTGGAATACATGCAATTACTGTATGGCGAAATAAACAAGAATACAACATTACAGTTTTTGGAGATGTGGTCTAGCAGATTCACAAATTACGAACATAAAAATCATGGTTCTACTCACTGGTTTTCTGTTCCACATGGAATTAATGAAAAGTATTCTTTGTTTCTGGCAGAATTTATCAAATCACTAATTGATTGCACCATTAAGGAACCCGTAAAAATTCAAACGTCTCAGAGAACAATGATATTTCAATTGACTCTATGAGTTCTGCGCAAGGCTTTGCATTCGGTTGCAATAATCTCTAACTATTTCTAACTACGATGAACTGACCTATTTATTAGAATGTACTGTACATGAACAGAACATGCTTAACCATAACCACTATGAGATGCGTTTCACAAAAAATACAAATGTTCATACGTGCGATATGAAGATGAATCCTCTTTATACAAAAAAGCAAAAGGAGAAAACAACAAATGAAAATACATGAAAAAAAGACAAAATCTATGCTAGCCATAATGATGACTATTGCACTATCTATTGCCAGTTTGAGTGTATTTTATGAATCACATTTGGGAAGTCATACAGGCGCCCAAGCGTCTGCAACTCTTGGTATGCCAACATCTTATCTTGGTAAACCACCATTTGTGACGCTACTCAATGGGAGTGCAAAATATCCATCGTACACCATAGCAAAAGGACATACTGCCGTAATTTTCGTAGATATAGTATCGAATCAGACGTATCCTGTCTCATTGAAGGCTTACTATCAGAACCCAACTGGAATCTTACCACCTGGCATAACACTGAAGTTGCCTGTCAACAGTGCTACAACACCAGTTTCTCATATGCCTTTGGTGATACGAATCAACGATACAGCTACACCTGGATTATATCCAATGTCGATTGATGCAACACATGTATCAGGTCAAAAACGTATTACTTTTGGCGCTGGCTTTAATCTCCTCGTAAAGGGATGAGACAAATGAACTTGAAACCTCTACTTGGTATATTGGGAATGGTACTTGTAATCTCTGCAACACAGGTAATACCTGAAGCCTTTGCACAGAGCATGTCTGCTGGAGGATATTACGGTAATTCCAATATTATTGGTAGTTCGGCAAATTCAAACGTGCCCAATGAGGTAACGGCTACACAAGCACAGATTAGCACAACAGTTTGGCAAGGAGCAGATACCAACACTAGTTATTTCTTACAAGAAGTACTAGCATTAGATTATCCCAATGGCTGGGGTATCGAATTTGTTGGTTTTAATTCAACTGATGCCGAAATAGACGACAAATGGACAAATGCGTATGCAACACCTGGTTGCACAGTCTTATACGACCAAAGTGTAGTATCTACAAATGACATCTTTGGAGAAATAAGTCAAAGCTCTGGAAGTGGATGTTCTTCCATAACAGAGACATATACCTTCGATGATCCCCATGGATCTTACGGAAGTACTATATCTCCAATATACCTAGATTTAGAGTACTATGATACCACTTGTAGTGACTTTAACGGTATTGGGAATGTAGACTTTACAAATGGATCGGTTGACATAAGTGGAACATCATCAACTCCAACATATACAGCAAGCTATTCTGGTAGCTGCTTCAGTTCAACTGCTGGTAGTGGATACATAACAGTATCCTAGAAGTTCTTCCATTTTTTATTTTTATTACAATGATCAGAAATCATAAGATAACCACATATGGCATAATTTGTTTCCTCTTGCCTTTGAACTATTCTTTTTTTGCAGAAGAAAAATTTTTGTTCACAGCTTTCAACAAAATGGAGCAGAAATAGGTTAGGTTTTTAATTATATATATCCAACACACATCAAAGATGCAAATTCAGTATATCGCAATAATTATTGTGTCTATGTGGATGTTATTTCTTACAAGCCATGTTTATGCTCAATGCCCTACTGTAAATGGAGTACAATGTTTTGGGATGAATACAACATCGACCTTAATTAGATCGGATCATTTGGTTTATCAAAATTCAGATAGACCTATTATCATTATAACCGGAATGCCAAATTCGCTTGAATATCTTCAGATCTATAATCAATCTGGAAATATGATATTTTCACATAGTCTTGAACTCCCATCTAGCGGCATTATAAATTATACATTAAACATTTCGTCATACAAACCTGGTCTTTATTCAGCTATTGCAAACACTTCTGCAAGTAAAGCATCCACCAACTTTAGAGTAAGCCAGATGCCATTATTAGGCCCACTTGTGGTGTTTAAAACCATAAACAGCACATATGTTCCAGGAGATTCTATTGCAATACGTGGTTTCGACGGTCCTAATGGATCCATCCAGCTTTTACTTATAGATCCTAACGGCAAAACTGTAATGTCAGTCCAAGTAAATTCAGATAATACTGGACGGTTTTCATCAGATACTCTAAAGATTCCCATAAATGCAGTTTCTGGAATATGGGAAATTAATGCAACACATGGTATTGCTCAAGGAAGTCAAAAAATTAAGGTAAACTCTGAAAATACTGTATCAACAATAACGTCTCCCTTACAACAACTCAAATCAGGTATTGAAGCAAAGGATGTTGTTTGTAAAGTTGGTTTACAATTAATAATTAAAAAACACGACAACTCCCCTGCATGTGTAACTCCATATACTGCCAACATTTTGGTGGATCGTGGTTGGGGGCATTTACCATGAATTTCAATAACTTCCTATTCTATGACAAAACTTAATTCATAGGCATATTCCTCCACGTCTGGACTAATTCACAAAAGACTCGATTTTGGGATGTGAAACAAGGTCGGGGGTAGAGCGGAGGTGGTAGTTGAGGCGTTAGATTGGGGTTGTTATACTGGCGGTTTGCGTAGGTTAACTAATTTAACTAATTTTTAACAAGGTAAACTATGTAGTCGCTGTTCTTTTTTCAATAGGAACATATTCACAACCTGAAGGACCGCAATACTTACCAACGTAAACTGCTTTTGGTCTGTAAAGCATTGGTTTTGGTTGTGCTTCCGCAAATTTTTCTTCAATTACATGTGCAGTCCATCCTGCAGCACGTGATATTGCAAAGATTGGTGTGTTAAGATCCATGGGTATGCCTAACATGTAGTATGTTGAGGCACTGTACAGGTCTACGTTTGGGAAAATATCCGAGCCTTTTACCTTCTTCATCTCTTCTTCTGTAGTGTCCTCAACCTTCTTTGTGATCCCGTACCATGGCTGCCCAGTTTTTTCTGATAGCCTACGAGACAGTTCTCTTAACACCTCGGCTCTGGGATCAAATGTTTTATACACTGCATGACCCATTCCCATTACCCGTTCACCTCTAGCAAGTTTTTCCTTTATCACCTGTTCTACCCTGTCCTCGGTTTGTATCTCTAGCAACATCTTCATTACCTGAAAATTTGCTCCACCGTGAAGCTCTCCACTTAGAGCTCCTACAGCAGCACTAACCGCAGCATACATGTGCGCACGAGTTGAAGCTACTTCTCTTGCTGCAAAGGTAGAGGCGTTAAAGCTATGTTCTGCATGTAAAATCAAACATATGTCAAAAATCCTGGCAACCTCAGAATCTGGCTCTTTCCCAGTTAGCATGTAAAGAAAGTTTCCTGCATGATCTAGCTTTTTTGAAGGTGCAACGACATCTTTACCATTTCTAATCCTGTCCCAGTACGCTATGATGATTGGAATCTTTGAGATGAGATCAATAGCTCTATTGTAATTGGCTTGTCTGTCGTCACCTTTCTCTTTGTCGTAGGCGGCCATCTCTGATATGCGAGATTGTAGTACATCCATAGGGTTGGCGGTCTTGGGAAGGTCCCGTAGGCTTTTCTCAATATTTTCTGGAATATCTCGCGCTTTAACTAACTTGCTTGCAAAATCTACCAGCACCTCATCTGATGGAAGATCATCATTGAGAAGCAAACAGGCAGTCTCTTCAAAATTGGATTTTTTTACTAGGTCTAAAATATCATATCCCCTATAGATTAGTTTGCCATTGATTCCGTCTATTGCGCAAATCTTTGTGTCTGCAACCTCGATATTACGCAGGCCAATATTTTTTGTTTCCATCACTTGATATTTACTAAAAATGTGTATTAAATTATTGCTAAATATAAAAAACTGGCAAAAAATTAAGCACTTGGTCTAATCTAACAACTCTGAAGCATATAGCAAAATTTTCAATGAATTGCATAAAATGGTTCAATTGGAAGAAGATTTTATCAAATTAGTTGACAGTTTTGTTGTTGAAACCAAGGATCCAAAAATCCTAGATGAGATATCTCAACTTGATCGAGAATCCCGATTGCTGGGAATCTCATTTTATGATATGTATTGTGTAATTCTACAGGATGATATAAAACACAAAACTCTGGTTTCAGAATTTAAAACTTACATGAAGCTGAAAAAGCCAGCAACTTTTGCAGTTTAAACCAGTTGTAAAATCTGCGTTTTTGGTTTAAATGAGGGTGACTCTGCCTTGTTAATTCTATGGCAAGAACCAAGGTTGTCTGTATTTCTCACAAAGAAGATGCTGACGGAATAGGTGCAGCATCATTAATCAGGCAGGCCTTTGGGGGGGATACTAGGCTTGTTGATTATCCAGGTCTTATGACAGAACTTGAACAGTTACGCAGCGATGAATCATTAAAAACGGTGTACATATGCGACTTGGGACTAAGCAAGACAAATCAGGATCAATTCATTGAATTACTAAAGGATCTCAGGAAGAAACGCGTAGCCGTGACATATATCGACCATCATGATCTAGAGGATGGCATAAAGAAAAAAATCCAGTCTCTAAAAGTCAAATTAATCCACACAGTCAGCGAATGTACAACAGTCCAAGTCTATAATGCATTCAAATCAAAGCTAAATGACCACAGCTCGCTGATTGCAGCATGTTCCGCAGTAACCGATTACATGGAAGACAGACCACTTGGCTCTGCACTGCTTCAAAGATTTGATAGACAGTTTATCCTACTTGAGGCAACTGTACTTACATTCACTATTGTTAGCCATCAGAAAGACGGAGACTATCTGCTGTATCTTGTAGAAGAGCTTAGTCAGTCGAAATACCCTCACGATATACCAAATACTTTTGAATTTGCTCGCATTCAAGCAGAAAGAATTTCTGGCGTGATACAAAAAGTTAAAGAAAATATGAAGAAGATGAAAAACCTTGCATACATGGAAGTCACAGACTCTGGTGCAAGTATGGTGGTTAATTTTGTACTAGGCCTATCAGGAAAAGATGTTGGGGTTTCGTACAAATACAGAGAGGAAAAAGAAATCTATGCTGTATCTGTCAGAGGCTCTAAATCATGCAAGATTCATCTGGGCAGAATCATCAACCAGTTAGCAACAGATCTTGGTGGTTCTGGAGGTGGACATGACAAGGCATGTGGTGCAGTTATACCAAAAGAAAAAATCTCTCAATTTCTAAAAAAATTCAATTCTAAACTTGGTTAACTTCGACTATCACATCTATCTCAACCGTAGAATTTAATGGAAGACTTGCCACCCCTACTGCAATTCTAGAATGCTTTCCCTTGTCTCCAAATATTTCAAATAGCAAGTCAGATGCAGCATTAATTATCTTGGGCTGTTCTATAAAATCAGGAGCGCTATTTACAAATCCTGATACTCTTACAATTTTTGAAATCTTGTCCAGCGTTCCAAGCTCTGCCTTGAGTTGTGCCAATGCATTTATGATACAAAGCTTGGCTGCCTGTCTTGCTGTATCAAGTGATATGTCTGTAGGTACTTTTCCATGAAACTCTACTTTACCGTCTTTGAGTGGGATCTGTCCTGACACAAATGCCAGATTTCCTGTCCGTACAACCGGGATGTAAGAGCCTGCCGGTGTAGGCGGCACGGGAAGAAAAACATTCATTGCGGCAAGTTTTTCCTCAATCATGATTTTTGTTTATTTTGTGAATCATTTAACTTTATGTTGATATATCATGCAACCCATGCACTACTGTGGAAAAACCACACAGCAAAAAAATGCAAAAGGAACTAGATATCTTAGAATCTAGACTCGACGCGCTTGAGGCTTCGTCTGCTGATAAATATCAAAAATCCATGATAAGTGTTCTAAAAGGCCTTGTTGAAAATCAAAAACATATGGTAGACGAGTTCGAACACCTCAAAAAAGCAATAGATCTACTCACACTTCAGATCTTCAAAGTAGAAAAAAGTCTTGATTCTAGGTAGGAAAACTGAAAAATTCATCTATTTCAAGACCTGGCAAATAAGATACTAATAAAAGAATAAATTCAGCCCCTATTTTTTGGACAACAAATGTCATCTCCAAACGAGCTTCCAAACAACCCACCTCCTACTGTCAAAGACAAGAATCCTCACAACTATAGAAAGGTGGGATATTCAATGATAGTAATCTCAGTATCTCTAGTAATAATTGGACTGCTCTCGTGGGGCTTGGCTGATGATTATCATTTCTCAAGTAATATCATGGCTTTGCAAGAGGTAGACGCCATGACACCAAAGTCAGGCTACAACATAGTCCTTTTTGACATATCGCAACCTGTAGGCGCAAAATTGAAAATGCTTGATCATGGTGATACGCTTGAAGATGCACTATCATTGCAATCTCAGGACGCACAACAAAATACTGGCTCTACTGTGCAGGTTCTGCTTTTCAATGCATCAAATGGCTATAACCTCAACCTCATGCGAGACGCAGAAGTATATGTCCAAACTCCAAAAACAGGTTACAACGTAATACTTGATAGCTATCCACTTGCTGTCGGAGCACAGCTGACCTTGGCATCGCATGAAGGTTCACTTGATAATGCTACGGCATATGAGAAACAGCAAGAAGATCAGATACAAGGACAAGAAGTCAAGGTTATGATCTTCACTTCAACTTTTACCGATAACCTGAAAATGGCAACTGGCTCTGATATTCCAGTGGGGGCTTATGCTCTTGTAGCTAATCAAACAAATACTGCATCAAATATGACACAAACAACAAATCAAACAATTGCAACTGCTAACACAACCAGTTCTAATTCTACTAACTTGAGTGCAATTAGTTCTAATGCAACAACCACACAAACATCAATTGCCTCAAACCAAACTGCATCTGTTGCAGCAAATACAACAGTGACGTCAGTAAATCAAACCGCTAGTATTGCAAGCAATAAAACAATCACGGCTAACCAAACTGTCAATACAACAAACAATAACACTGCAACAATTACAACCAAGTCTAATCAAACAAATGCTACACTACCAACATCTGTCATAAATAACGCCCCTGCGGCAAGCGTCCAAACAAATGCGACATCTACAAACACAAATACAACTGCGACGACAAACACTCAAAATAACGCAATGATAATAATTAGCAGTGGCGCAAGTAACACAAAAGGAAGTTGTACTGCAACAGACTGTTTTAATCCTCAAACTGTAAACATCCAGGTTGGAGGCACAATTACATGGACAAATGATGATACTGTTGGTCACACTGCAACTAGTGGTAAAATAACAGACAATCAAACAGGTACTATCTTTGATAGCAGTTTGATTAACGCTGGCAAGTCTTATACAAGTCCTCCATTCCAGACCGCAGGAACATATGATTACTTTTGTCAAGTGCATCCCTGGATGACAGGGCAGATAATTGTAGGTAGTATAGGTTCAACTAATCAACAAAGCACAAACGGAACAGTGGCAACAAAATCCGTCAATCTAAATGAAACAGTCAACATAAACGCAACTGGCAAGTAAAATCCTAGATCAACTCTTCATCAATCTCATCTATTGGGTCGAGATATTGTTTACATGAACAGTCTGGTACCATGCATCTCCCAGCTTTTATGAATGAATGGCTCTTACTTGAAGGTTCATGTGTTGCATCGGTATGATGGCAGCGTTTGCAGTTCATAACTGAAAGAATTTGGACAGCTATTTAATATTTGAACATACTATAGTATCACATCTCATAAATCAAGATCTTTTCTGCCTCTGCAAAAGGCATCCATGGAACAAACAAATAGCCATTTTTTGATTCTGAAAATATGGAGTCAAATAACTTGATCTATGAATCAAGTCCGTACCTTTTACAGCATGCCCACAATCCTGTAAAATGGTATGCATGGTCTGACAAGGCATTAGGAAAGGCAAAAGACGAGAACAAGCCAATATTTCTTAGTATTGGTTATAGCGCATGCCACTGGTGCCACGTTATGGCGCACGAATCTTTTGAAAATGAAGAGATAGCCAAAGTAATGAATGAAAATTTTATCAACATAAAAGTGGATAGAGAAGAAAGGCCTGACATTGACGATATATATCAAAAAGTATGTCAGATATCCACCGGTAGCGGAGGATGGCCACTTAGTGTATTTCTTACTCCTGACCAGAGGCCATTTTACGTTGGGACATATTTTCCTCCGCTTGATAGCTATGGCAGGCCAGGTTTTGGCAGCCTTGTCATGCAGCTTGCGCAAGCTTGGAAGGAAAAACCACATGATATCGAGTCCGCAGCAGAAAACTTTATCAACGCGTTACAAAAAACGGAATCAATCTCACTGCCCTCCAATCTGGACAGACAGGTGCTTGACGAGGCGGCTGTAAACCTACTTTCACTTGCAGACTCAACAAACGGAGGCTTTGGACACGCCCCTAAATTTCCAAATGCTGCAAATCTATCATTTATGTTGCGATATTCCAGACTCTCAGGAATATCCAAGTTTCAAGAATTTGTACTAAAGACCTTAACAAAGATGGCAAATGGAGGAATATGTGATCAGGTAGGAGGGGGGTTTCATCGATATTCGACTGATTCAAGATGGCTTGTACCACACTTCGAAAAGATGCTGTATGATAACGCGCTATTGCCTGTTGTGTATTCGGAGGCATATCAGATAACAAAGGATACAAGATATCTTGACGTGATAAACCAGACGCTACAATATGTCCTAAAAGAGATGACATCGCCTCAGGGAGGTTTCTATTCTGCACAGGATGCAGACTCTGAGGGAGAGGAAGGCAAGTACTATGTCTGGAAAAAAAATGAGATCGAAAAAATACTTGGAGCAGACTCTGATGTGTTCTGTCTATATTTTGATGTCACAGATGGCGGAAATTTTGAGGGTCATACTATACTGAACAACAACACAAATACCTCTTCCATAGCATTTCATTTTGGCAAAACAGAGTCTGAGATAAAAGACATAATTGAGAGAAGTAGAAAAAAACTTTTGGAAGAGAGAAACAGACGCATAAAACCCGGGCGTGACGAAAAGATAATAGTTAGCTGGAATGGTCTTATGATATCTGGACTTCTAAGAGGTTACCGCATCACACAAGATAGCACCTTTCTGACAGCAGCAGAAAACTGCATTAGATTCATCGAACAAAATATGATAAAAAATGGTGAATTGTTGCACACATACAAGGATAGGCAGGCAAAGCTACGTGCATATCTTGACGATTATGCCTACTTTGTCAATGCTCTTGTTG
>JASHOW010000120.1 GCA_030038445.1 Nitrosopumilaceae archaeon | reverse complement strand
TCTATGACAAAGAAGATGTCAAGGTTTTCAAAAAACATCAAGATAGTTACTACTGCAAGAACAATCAGCGATACATTGCACGTCCTTGGTCTATACAAGAATGCGCCACGTAGATTAAACCTGATTGCTTTTGCAATGGGTGATTCTGGCAGGATGTCACGAATTTTGTGCACAAGGCTTGGTAGCCCTTTCACATATGTTTCGCTTGGAAAACCAATAGCTCCTGGGCAATTTAACCTCGATGAGATGAAATCAATATTCCGACTGCAGAGATGAGTTACTGCAAGAAGATGTCTCTAGCAATCACGGCTGGCTACCAGAATTGTCAAGATGTCTTCTAATAAACAAAGACTCTGCCTTTTTTATTCTGGCAGAGTTTGATACCTCGTGGGCCATGTCAACAAGATCACTTTTTGTCATGCTTGGAATTATGATGTCTTCTTTTTCTGAGTCAATCTCAAATTCAATATCGGAAAGTAAGTTTATGCTATCATCAAATATTTTGCTACATTCCTTGACAATGTCCATGAGGTTGTCTGATTCCAACACATTAAAAAAGATACTTTGGGCTAATTAATTGATCCTTTCTCTTTACAAACCATAAATATCAAACTACTTTAGGAAGGTGGTGTGGAAGCCAAATTCTATTGTTGTTGCCGATTCCAGAGATCTTTCTCAAATTGAAAAAAACTCGGTATCACTTACTGTGACATCACCACCATATCACAATGCCATAAATTATGATGATCATCAGACAAGCCAGAAATGGTATAGGGGAACTGTTGGTGTTCCAGTCGAGGGGTGGCTTGAGGAGATGAAACAAGTCTTCTCTCAAGTGTATCACGTGACTAAACCAGGAGGCTATTGCTGTATCGTGATAGGAAATGAGATAATTGAGGAAAAAACCAAGCTTCCTCTGCCTGCGATGCTCTCAGTAGAGCTTACAAGAGACGAGATTGGATGGAAGTTTTTTGAGGAGATAATATGGAACAAGGTAACAGGTGGAAAGAAGCGATTCCGAGTAACAGTGCAACACCCGTATCCGACTTATTATTACCCAAATATCATGCACGAGCAGATTATCATACTGCGAAAGAGACCCTTTCACAACGTCAAGGACAAGAAAAGCCGCCTCAAAATAGGCAATATTATGAAAAAAGAGGTGGCAAACTCGGTATGGCATATAGCTCCAGTGCCTCCAAGCTACAGAAAATTCCATCCGGCAGCCTTTCCTGAAGAGATTCCGTACAGGCTAATCCAACTTTACAGCAATGCAGGTGATCTTGTCTTGGACCCCTTCGTAGGAAGCGGGCAAACCACGAAGATGGCTAGATTTCTTAAGCGAAGATACATCGGAGTTGACAAGTCGGAAAAATATGTCAAGATAGCAACAAGGCGAACAACAGAGTCTTCACTGCTTCGAAAAATGCAGCTTGTGCCCAACTGGAAATTTCAGGAACCACTTGATTCCTAGCTTGTCCTGATCTTGTGACAGTAAAGGTTATGTATAAAGCCTAGGCAACCAATCCATGGTTACAAAAAATAGCCAGTCTTATTTTCGAGAGGTAGAAAAAAGCCATCGAAACTATACTGCTGCACTAAAGAGGGCCAGCTCAAGACAGGCAGTTATGAACCTTTATTGGAAACACAAAAGACAACACGAAGCCCTTTTACGAAAGCATCTCAGAGACGAGATGTTAGAGATAGTTCAACTAAAAAAGAAATTCAACTAATTTCTTCTTTTTCTTTAGTGATGATTAACTTTGTTTAACTGGCATTAAAAGATCTGTACCATGTCTTTACAACGCTTGCGTCAGAACCACGCTGGCTTGTTTTGGATATTTTTGATTTGTTCTCCTTGTGCTGCGGAGTATTCAAGTGGTTTTGAATCTCTTTCTCGTCTATTTCTAGTGCACATATGTTACAGCGAAGATCCAATTATTATTGGAAGAATAAATTCGATTATAATAACGTGATGAACAAAATTCCAGATTTTTGCCACAATCAAAAACTTGTAAATTTTCAGCCAAATCAGATCTTGCAAATGATCAAAAACATGATCGTTACAAAATAAAATGATCTAACTTTTTGAAAATTTCAAGCGGTAATGTTATATCCATGTTGTTTTATTGATACTGATAATTAATTGTCAAGGGGCATATGGAACTGATTTTTCACGCGAACGGGGAGTACAGCGTGAAGCCCCCTGACATCTCGATCCTGATCGGCCTGCCATTTAGATTTATCCATGCCTACAAAATATTATCGTGCCTAGATTGTGACTGTTTTGCCTTATTTTTCTACAATGTACTCGTCATCAACTTCCATGCCAAAGTGTCTTCCAGTAGCAGGCTTGGCATATGCAAGCACTGTATCCCCTTTCTTGACATGCGTCACAGAAACTAGGTGGCCATTTGGACGAACAAATCTTATTGTTTCTGCATTTTGTGCAATTATTCCTCCCACCTCATTGCCTATCTGAGCTTTTATCATAAGCATTGGCCTGCTCTCTATCTTTGATCGTCCAACCGTAGCCCTTCTAGCCCTGCCGTGCGAGTCAGTCACCAATACCTCAGAGCCAGTCTCAAGCTCGGAGAGATACTTTGTTGTGCCATCAGGTGATAGAGCGTAGCAGTGCACTGCACCGGCGTTTACCCTAAAGGGTCTTGGTGATGTAAACGAAGAACCAACAGATTCGTTGTGAACCAAAAACAAAAAGTTTGACCTGCTTCCTATCAACATCCCCTCCCCGCGTCCAAGCATGGATGCGGTATCGACACATACACGCTCTCCATTTCCAACCTCCTTTATCTCTAAAATCTTTGCAGGCTTGAGCTCAAAGCTTCTTGTTCCGAGGTATACGAGTGCTTCCCTTACCTCGCTGAGCGAGCTTGTGGCAAATATTACTCCATCTACACCTATCTCAAGTATGGAGAACATCTTTCTTACCTCCTCGGGCGAATTGGCAATTGCAAATATCTTTGTGTGAGCCTTGTGCAGCTTTGCAATTATGTTTTCAAGTGGGATTATCTTCCAGTCCTTTACCTCTACTACTACAAAGTCAAGCCCTTCCTTTGAGATCTGCAATATGTTCTCAATGTCTTCATTTGAGAGCACCTTGAACTTCATGCCAACCTTTCTTCCCTTTATCCTGGTTATCTTCTCGGAGATAACATAGTCTGCATTTTGTGACGCGTAAATTGTCACAAGTTTTGTCTTTAATCCTTTGATATATGATGGGTCCACGTTGACAATCTTGATTCCCTCTCTTTCTATCTCGGATAGAAATTTGGCAAGCTGAGCCCTTGATACCTTGGGGGCAATTATTAGCTCTCTACTTTTTGTCAAGATACTTTGCAGCTTCCTTTGCAGTCTCTTTTCTAAATATTATTGCCGCAAGAGCATGAGTCATCTGGGACGGACTTGCATGCTCAAAGATGTTCCTTCCATATGTTACTCCCTTGGCGCCTGCCTGCATTGCCTCCTCTGTCATTTGTAAGATGTCCTTGTCGGTCTTTGCCTTTGGACCTCCGGCTATAACAACTGGAACTGGCGTGCTCTTGACTATCTTGGAAAAAGAGTCAACATCGCCTGTGTATAGCGTCTTGACGATATCAGCTCCGCACTCTGCTCCAATTCTTGCCACATGGCCTACAACCGTCGGGTCATGCGGGTTCTTTACATTCTCGCCCCTTGGATACATCATTGCAAGCAACGGCATGCTCCACTTGTGGCAGTCGTCTGCAATCCTGCCAAGCTGTTCTAACATCTCAGGCTCTTCCTTTCCTCCAACGTTGATGTGCAAGGAGACGCCATCGGCTCCAAGTCGAAGTGCCTCTTCCACAGAACCTATGAGCATCTTCCTGTTTGGAGACATGGAAAGTGAGGTGCTTGCAGAATAGTGTACAAGCAGCCCAATCTTTGCAGGCTTGGGCAGGTTCTTGAAAACTCCCTTGTTAATTATGACAGATGTTAACCCGAAATTCTGGCATGTGTATATCAATGAATATGGATCCTCGATTCCCTTCATGGGGCCGCTGGATATGCCATGGTCCATTGGAATGCACAACATCTTGCCGTTTCGCAATATGCGATTCATTCGAATCTGAAAACCGCTAACCATTGGAATTAATCCTTGGTGTGCCCTACTTAAAAATACCGAGTATAGACAGACCAAGTTAGTTTGACTAGCTATGAAAATTAGAACAGTTCAAGAAACTCTTTTTTTTGTCAAGCCACAATCAGAGATTATCTGAAGCAGCAGGGCCCTTTCCGAGTTCGTTTTTTCTTGGAACTGATGTCCACAAGCCTTGTCATTCTCGATTATGATATGACTGCCAGACTGCCTTATTGGATAAAATACCTTTTTTCTTAATATGCTTTTAGAATCTCTTTCCAGCCTATGACAGGAAAACTTAAACTGAAACAGTTACCAGTTTAGACGCAGATCTTTTCTTTTTACTTTCAAGATATGATTTGCAAAGTTTTATAGCTTTTTGGTATCCTGTATATCTTCTGCCTTGGTATTTCCTTGTCCTCGTGCTTGAGGAATTTCAAGGCAATATCCGACATAAAACTTGCCATCTTTTTTTTATCAATATGTTATAGTCTTGTCTGAAACCACGACATGTTCCTCAGATGATGCAATTTAAGGGTTGAAAGAATCTAGATCTAATAGACCCAGTTACCACCGTGGAATAATTTTCAGGCCTATTTGTCATAAAATTATTAGAGCAGGAACAAGATAATGAATGACTATAATTTTGAAACGTCTCTTTCTGTTTTGTTGCCTTCTTTATCTATGAAGAAATATGCATTATGGCCTTCATTTTCAAAATGCAATGTGAAACTTTCATCTAAATCATCTAGTGTATCGCCCCTAACTTGAAATCCACACTCCATACAAATTCCCCTCATGTCTCTAGTCATTTTGCAGATGTCTTTTGTAATTTCTTACTATTAAATAAGATCTAGGTTTTCAGTGATTATAGTTTTAAATCGCAGTTTGATTTAGATAAGACCCAGTACCTTATTATCTTAATTTTAGTTTCATCAAGAAATTTATGTCTATTAGAATACTGTGAGGTAAGAATTTAAGGTCTGAGTCCTGTAGGTATCAGACCTTCTTATTATCTGCTATTGACAAGATCTTTATTCAGTACTCGTATTCTCTAACGTATCACATTGTGATATGGCGCTTCTTTTCCTCAAAGGAATAAATACAATAGGACAAGACCAAAAGTCAATTGAGCCAGCTTACCCAGCAACTTCATCACTCGGAGATAGGTGACATCTTAGAAAATTCCCTTGCAGGCACAAGGCCTGGATATGACGAGTGCCTGAGGCTTTTGGAATCTGATGATGTGCACCTGATGGGCCTTGTCGGCGGATATCTTACACGAAAAAAATTTGGCAACACTGCCTCGTTTGTAAACAACATGATTCTAAATTATACTAACGTATGCATAACGGACTGCAAGTTTTGCGCATTTTACAGGCCGCCTGGACACGACGAGTCCTATACAGTATCGCTAGAGCAGGTGGAGGCCAGGATGAAGGCCGCATGGGAGATGTTTGGAATAACTCAGGTGATGTTTCAGGGAGGGCACAACCCAAAACTTCGAATTGAATACTATGAGAATGCATTTAGGATGATTCGTTCCAAGTTTCCAAAAGTTGGAGTCCATGCACTTTCTGCATCGGAGATTGACATGATATCAAAGGTAGAGCACACCAGCACAAAGGAGGTTCTTGCAAGACTAAAGAATGCAGGACTGCAGTCAGTGCCAGGTGCAGGCGCCGAGATTCTGGTTGACAGTGTAAAGCAGGTAATCAGTCCAAAAAAGATCTCAAGTGACACATGGCTTAGGATAATGCAAGAGGCCCACGAAATGGGCATTCCGTCCTCTGCCACAATGATGTATGGTCATGTGGAAACAAAAAAGGAGATTGCAGAACACTTTGTAAAGATTGCACGACTTCAGGAAAAGACCAAAGGGTTTATGGCATTCATTCCGTGGAGCTTTGAGCCAAACAACACACTGATGCAAAAAGAGGAGATAGTCAAGTACTCTGCTGGCGGAACCGAACTGCTAAAGATGATTGCAATATCAAGAATAATGTATGATGACCTTATCTCGCACATCCAGTCTTCCTGGCTTACAAACGGCATAGCCATGGCACAGATGGCACTACAGTATGGCGCAGATGACTTTGGGGGAACGCTTCTTGGCGAGGAGGTCGTATCCTGCACAGGCGCAAGGTCTACTGAGCTTACAGCCCCCAAGATAATCGAGTCTGTAAAGCAGATAGGCTATCAGGTAGAAGAGCGCGA
>JASHOW010000119.1 GCA_030038445.1 Nitrosopumilaceae archaeon | reverse complement strand
GACAATGCAAGAAGAACAAAGGTCGTTCTGGACAAGAAACACAATATCTTTGGACAATCACTACAAAATACAGAAAATAGCGTGCAAATAATACACATGGATGTAGATGGCTCTACATCGATTTCTGCCAAAAAATCTCCCTACGAGGTATCATCACTAATAGCAAAACTATATGCATCAATGTCAGAATTTTTCCTAAAAAAGAATTCACTGGCATTCTTTATGGGCGGAGACAACTTTATGATAATTAGCTCTACAATTGCAAAAGAAGAGATTGTTAAATTTCTTGAATTGGTAAAAGAGCAACACGGTATATCGTTTAATTGCGGCATAGGGAATGCAAGGACAGGCCGAGATGCTGCAAAGATGGCAACCAAGTCGCTTGATACAATACGAGAGATCCGAGATTCTGGCAAGGACGCACAGAGAATTCTTGAGCTTACATGTTAATTCGAAATGTTAGCCTTCTTTATGGAAAAGAGCTGGACTATGTCGCTAGGACAAATGTTAGAATATCTGGGAAACACATAGGACAAATAGGAAAAGGTCTCAAACCTAACAATAAAGAACAAGTGATTGACTGCGAAGGTCTCCTTATGATGCCTGGCTTTATCAACTCCCACACCCATATTGGAGATTCGATAGGAAAGGATATTGGAATAAATTCTAGTGTGGAATCAAAAATTCATCCCGTAAGCGGATTCAAGCAAAAAATACTCAAAAATTCTGAAATCTCGCATCTTACAAATTTTATTAGAAATTCTTGCATCTCCATGATTCGAAAAGGGATAACTACATTCATTGACTTCAGAGAGGGAGGGCTAGAGGGGGTCAATATACTAAAAAACGCCTCATCTACAATCCCGATAAGGCCAATAACTCTAGGCAGAATCAACTATTATCAAGATTTCAAATTAATTAGGCAAAACTCTTCCTTACCAGATCCACAAAAATCTGACCTTATAGTCTTGTTAAAAAACTGTAATGGCCTTGGAATAAGCGGGCCAAATGAGTTTAGTAACTCTGCGCTAAAGTATTTTGCAAGACAGAAAACCATGCGAGCAATTCATTCTGCAGAGACAGAAGAGAGCAATAACATATCAAAGAGAACAACAAAAAAAACAGAAACTCGGAGAGCCTTGCTTGCAAAGCCCAATTTGCTTGTGCATATGACATATGCCTCAAAAGGAGATCTTTTGCTTGCCGCAAGGAACAAGGCAACCATAGTGGTCTGTCCGCGCGCAAACGGTGCCCTTGCAGAAGGCATACCTGACGTGAATCTGATGGCAAAAACAGGTTGTAATGTAACCATTGGTACCGATAACGTAATGGTAAATTCACCTGACATGTTTCGTGAGATGGATTATCTTTGGAAGGTTTCAATGGGTATACACAAAATTCGAATATCTCCCAAATCTATACTAAAGATGACTACAGCTAATGCTGCACGTGTATTTGGCGACAAAATTGGAGTTATTCAGAGAAATAGTTTTGCAGATTGCATCTTTGTGGAAAAACACGCAATTGACTTGGAACCCATGCACAATCCTTATGCAGCAATAGTGCACCGTGCATCAGAAAATGCAATTAGGGCAGTCATGTTTGAAGGAGACATAGTGCATGGCAAATTCTAAACCATATGTCATACTCAGTGCGGCAATGAGCATTGATGGAAAGATATCTACACGCACAGGAAAATCAAAACTATCATCAGACAAAGATCTTACTCGGGTCCATGCCCTTCGTAGTAACGTAGATGCCATACTAGTTGGAAGAAATACAGTATCTGTAGACAATCCTTCTCTTACCACAAGGCGCATAAAAGGAACAAGCCCAATTAGAATAATTCTGGACCCCAAGGCATCTATCTCTCTTAGCTCAAAAATTGTAAGCACTTCAAAAGTGATTCCTACTATATTGGTAGTATCTGAAATGGCACAGAAAAAACGCATGTTGCATCTTTCAAACAAAGGACTGGAAATAATTACCTGTGGTAAAATCAGAATCGAACTCAAAAAGCTATTGAACATATTGGCAAAACAAGGAATCAAAAAGATACTTGTTGAGGGCGGAGGAACAACCAATTGGTACTTTTTAAAAGAAAAATTAATTGATGAAATTGTTGTGACAATAACTCCGTATGTTATAGGAGGCAAAGAATCTACCTCTCTTGTGGAAGGGATGGGATTTGACAATATCTCGTATTCTTTTAGTCTAAAACAAATCAAAAGAGTAGGCAACGAAATAGTTTTGCACTATATCCGCTAGTGCTTCAGATCACTACGTAACTGATCAATTTTTCCCTGCAATGATTTTTTTAGCTTGTCATTTTTTGATAGGTTTACAAGTTTTCCACAGGTGGGACACTTGAAAGACAAATCCAAAGCCTTCTCAAAAGTCAGTTTTTGGCAATCTGCATTTCCACAATGATAAAAGTCTGCCGAGTTTTCATAATCTAGTCTTTGTTGCAGCCTCTCGACAATCTTTTTCTTTTGATTCTCGATAAAGTTGTCTACCTCGTCCTTTCTGGCTCTCCATCTGTAAACAAACCATCCTTTCTTTTCGTCCTTTACTCTTATGCCAGTTATCAACGCCTTTCCAAAAAGGTCGTACAACACCTTTCTGACAATGTTGATTCTAAGGCCCGTAGAACTTGCAATTTCTTCATCTGTTGCATCTTCTGTATTTAGCAGAGATCTGGCCACTTTGAGATACTCATCTCCTCCGATCAGGGCAGCTATTTTTACAAAAGGATCCTCGTGTTCTACATTCATCTCGAAATTTCCTTCTCCCTCTCCATTATTTAATCAAATGGTTTTATCTACCACTTTTTTTCCTTTTTTTGTAGGGACTATTTCACGTTGCGCATTGTCATGTTTTTTTTGTAATTGTTGCCCGCATGAAATTCTATCAAGCAATATGGCCAATGCAGCTATCTCAGAATGGGGTTGATTTCCTATAGCTACGTTATAATCTGCAATATCATAAACCTCTATTGGTACCTTTTCAGCTCCCACTACGACCATTATTTTTTCTTCATTTCTCAGACTAGTCTCTATGCTATTGATGTTTTCTCCATACATTGTCAAATGAACAATTTTGTACAAATCATCTTTCTTTGTCTTGAGTACTTTTTTCCAATTATCTATGATTTCGACTTGAAAGTCACTTCCCCACATGCTATTTACTTTGGAAATGGTGTCTTTAATTTCTGGATTTGCATCATACATCAATATCTTTGATGCACCAAACGCTCTTGACACTAAGGCTACATGCGTTGTGACCCTGTCATCTCTTACGAGCCTTTGACCTATTCGTAGAACTTCAATCTTCATAGTTGATTTCTATTTCTTGTTTTATTACTTGGCTTTTCTCACTTGACAAGGGTTGATTATCAAGAATGTGGTAAATCCTATCTTGTAAGGCAGATATGTTTTTGCCTGTTGCCGCCGATACTGATATCCATCTCTCATTTTCTTTCAAACCCAATTGGGTTGCCTTGTCGATAACCTCTTCTGTTGAAACCAGATCTGCTTTGTTTAGGACAAAAATTACTCTGTCTTGGTTTACTCCAATTTCATCTAGGGTAGATACACAACTTTTGAATTTTTTCTTCAATTCAGGAACGGGATCGCTTGCATCTACTACAACTATCACAATATCTGTGTGAATCAATTCCTCAAGTGTGGACTTGAACGCTTCTATCATGTACGCCGGAAGCTTGCTTATGAAGCCCACCGTATCAGATATCAGTATCTCCAAATCTTTTAGAATTATTTTTCTTGTAGTTGTTGAAAGCGTGGTAAAGAGATTCGGACTTTCTTCCTTTTGTTCTCCAGTCAATGTGTTAAACAAGGTTGTTTTTCCAGCAGACGTGTATCCTGCAAGAGAAATGGTCTTAAATCCAACTCTTTTTCTTGCTTGCCTGTGAAGTTCACGCTGCCTTGACGCCTTGACAAGCTTAGACTTGGTGCTATTCATCCTATTTTTTATGTCATTGTGGTAAACATCCACCTCGAATTTTCCTATGCCCATAAAACCTGGCTGCTCCCCCATTTTTGCAAGTCTTACCCGTTCCTTTGCCCTTGACATCTCGTACCTGAACTGGGCCAACTTTACCTGTAACATTGACTCGGAGCTTCTTGCCCTGCGCTCAAAAATTTCTAAAATTAGCATTTCCCTGTCCAAAATCTTGATTTTTAGAGTAGAAGCCAGATTGTAGTTCTGGCTAGGTCTAAGTATTTCATCATAGATGATAACATCTGGTCTTATGGAATTGACAAGTTCCTTGAGTTCCTCAACCTTTCCCTCTCCAAGTCCAAACTTGGACCTGTTGAGGAATTTCTGTCGTATTATTTTTTTTAGTTCATAACCTGCAGCGTCACAGAGGGCGACGGCTTCCTTGACTGCATCCTCTCTATCGTATGTTATCAGGATAGCAGAATCTCTCAATACGTGTGGTCAGACCTCTTCGTATCTTATTGCTTTCGCAGGCTTTTCTCTATAGTCATATTCATGACAATTTCTGCTATATCGCTAGCGTATTCGGCTATTCTGCGTATGTTCTCATTCATACGCCTGATGCGGTATATCTCTTCGTCATCCCTTATTGACTTGATGCTATCTAGAATCTTCTTCTCGTATTTGACTATCTCGGCGCTCTTTTCTACTGTAAGTTCTGCCTGATTGAAATCTTTCTTAAAAAGTGATAAACATGCCTCATCAAGCACTGTTAGTGCAAATGTACTTATGTCATGAATTGGCTCTAGCACAGATTTTTTGACAGGTTTTTTAAATTCTAAAAGACTCTTGGCTAATTCTGTAGCATGATCCCCTACCCGTTCTATGTTCTTAACAATCAATCTGTATCCAAGACAATGATGTGGATTCTCTATTCCCATCTCTTTTAACATGTGTTCGTTTTGAATTGCAATTTTTAGTTGGCGTATTATATAAAAGCTGAATCTATCTACCTCATCATCACTATCGATCACCTCTCTTGCTAAATCATAATTGCCTTCTTCTAAAGCAAGAAGTGCGTCATTTTGCATGGCCTTTGCAATTATCAACATTCTCTTTAGCGCGCCGTCTACTGATAATTCAAAGAGATTTATCAGAACCTGAATGGTCAGTCCTTCTGTTGAATCTGCTATAATTTCGGTTCCCATTAAAATTCCTTTTACCGCATTTTTTACAGCATTTCTTTGAGTAGGTTTTAATCGTCCAAATTTTGGCTTAACATTTATGATGTTAAATCCAAGCAAATAAAGAGAAATAAGTTTCCTGATAATTACAGCCCCTTCATCATCTGGCTTTATCTCCACTGTTGCATCTTCAGTAATTACGGGTTTGTTGTGGTGTTTTAGGGGAACAATCTGTAACGTGGAGATTCCCTGTCGAACTACAGCTACTTGATCACCCTGTCTTAACCCCATGTCTGCAATCCATTGTTTTGGTAATGAGACAATATAGGAAGACTTGCCAGTAAACTGTATTTTTCTCATTTCTTCGGCATTTCCCATATAACATATGCAATTGTCTATTCTATATAGTTCTTCGGTTACACTATATAGAATAGGCCTATTGTAAAAATAATTAGGGGGGATTTGGGTAAGAAAGAAGAATGAATTCTACCCTGAAGATCAAGTATACCATTGATGCTCTTTTTGGAGTCGGTGTATCAAAATACCTACCAAAAGATCTCAGATTCACATATTCCAAGAAAACAGGTAGGATACAACACGTATATCAAAACGATATGTTGCTATGTACATTGAGAATAGACGGAGGCCTTGCGATCACCCCAAATTTTGCTCAGATACTCATAAAAAGTAAGAAATTTCGAGAAAACTGTGTAGAAGTAGACTATGATTCCAAGCCATTTGTTGAAGATGGGAACTCTGTCTTTTGCAATCATATTACATGGTTTGGTAAGAACATCCTAATTGGTTCTGATGTACCGGTCTTACATGAAAATAGGGTGATTGCGGTGGGTAAGGCTATAGTTTCATCAAAAATGTTGCACTCCCTCAAGAGAGGAGTAGCAGTTAAGATCAGAGATAGTTTAAAAGTCCAGACTGGGGAGAATGAACAGAAATGATGCGTGGCGGAAATCGCGAAATGCGTAGAATGTTGGACAGAATGGGCTTGGAAATGAAGGAGGTTAACAACGTTCAAGAGGTTATAATAAAGACCGATACAAAGGAGATTATAATAGCCAAGCCGGCAGTCACGGAAATGAAGGCCAAGGACAACTCTATTTTTCAGGTAATAGCAGAGAGCTATGAAGAAAGGGAACTGGAGGTACCGATCTTTAGCCAAGACGATATAACGCTTGTAGCACAACAAGCTAATGTTTCTCCAGAGGAAGCAACCAAGGCGCTGACCGAAGCTAAAGGTGATCTGGCTAGGGCAATACTCTTATTGACAACTAAATGATGCCTGTTGATCAACAATAGAATACAAAAAAACTTTAAATTTTCAAGAGAGGCAATTTAGTTATAGCGTATCAAACCCAAAATAACATTGCTGTAGCAACTGTATATGGGAGATCCTATTTTAAATTTGTAAGTACTCTAAAGAATCTAAAACTAGATTATGATTCTGTTTTGCCAGAAGATATAACAACTTCTGATAAGCGATTGATATTGTCAACAGTTAGAGAGTCATCTAAAATACCAAGTAATCTTGTTCTATTTGACGACGAGTTTGATTATGATCCAACCATAGTAAGGGGCAAGATAGTACGAAAACTGGAATCTGGAATTCATCAAAGCTTGCTAGTAATAGGAATTGATCCTGGTAACAGGATAGGCCTTTCTGTATTTTATTATGAGAAGGAGATAGAGAGTTCAATATACACATCAGTTGATGATCTGATCTCACATATTGTAAAAATTCTTGTTGGGTTAAACGCAGAAAGAAAAGTTGTCAAGGTAGGAAACGGTAACATGAAGATTGCAAGGCAGATAACCAATCTTCTGAACCTTCGTTTCTGTTCTCATTTTGAACTAGAATTTGTTGATGAACGATGGACATCACTTAGAGTCAAGAACTACAACAAGCGCGGAACGCGCGATAAGATATCTGCAAGATACATTACTCAAAGGGAGGGATACAGACATCTCATTTTGCCACTCTCAAGGATAGGATAAATAAAATAGAAAAACGATCAAGAATCCTTAAATATTTGGCCAAAAAGACTGGCAAAAATTTGAAAAATTTTGATTTTTGAAATAGCATACATATTTATAGAACATTTTCAGGAAAAACCTGAAAAGTGTTGATCATATCACGGAAGAGCATATGTAATTCCTATCAAAAATGATACTTAAAATTATAAAAATTTCTGATCTATGCTTAAATTATACTAATACTATAAGAAATTACACAAGGTGTAAAGTGACCAGAATATGACATGTAAAGGAATATGCACAAGATACAAGGCACAAAAGCCAGTAGGTACAGGTCGTTACGCATCAGGACAAAAAAGATGTCAAATTTGTGAGATCTTCATCAAATGGGAAGGTCTTTGGTGTCCTTGCTGCGGATACAGACTCAGAACTAAACCACGAAACCTCAAGTACAAAGCAAAACTACGAGCCCGAGTCGAAGCTGATCAATTAGAAGCGATAGCAATAAAGGCGTAGTACAGCTGACGTAAAACTGATGATAGCGCAGGTCGGTTATAGGAAAAAAACCGTTACGGCGGATCATCGGGAGTTCTTGGTACAAATAGTTCCCTTCGCTAATGGAAATTTTATTTCTATTACAGAGGGAAATGAAAACATTGGAACACTTGTTGTTTCAATTAGTTCTGTAGGTCGTACGAGTACTGCTACAGTAATACCGTCCAAATCTGAAACAATTTTTTTAAAGATGGTTTCAGAAAGAGTGGCATCAGCCATAAACGGTATCTGCATTTTTTCATTAAACATACAAAAAGAGTTGGATCTTGAAAGCATGAAATCTCTAATGAACGAGGTAATGGAGATGATAAAACAATGACTGTAGGCTTGAGAGATTATCTAAAACAGATTTCAAAAGCAAAGGAACTAGCAATTGTAAAAAAACAAGTCTCTACAAAATACGAGATAGCCGCAGTTACTGCAAAACTTGATGGTTCAAAGGCCGTTCTTTTTGAAAACATCAAGGAAAGTAAATTTCGTGTTGTATCAAATCTTGTTGGAACCAAGAAAAGATTTGCAGTTGCAGTAGGATCCACAGAAGACAAGATTCACGACAAAGTAAGCTATGCCATCAACCATGCAACAGCACCAAAAACAACAAAAGCCAAGTTCATGGAAAATCACTCAAAAAATCTCTACGATCTACCTATCATAACACATTTTGAAAAGGAACCTGGGGCCTTTATCACATCCTCTATAGTTTACACCCATAACCAAGAAACCCGAACACAGAATTCCTCATTTCATAGGCTGCTTAGACTCGGCGAGCATCATTTTTCAATAAGGATGGTGGAGGGAAGGCATCTACATAGATCTTATACCTATGCCAAGGAACACGGTGAAGACCTGCGTGTGGCCATCACCGTAGGGGTTCACCCAGCAGTGTCCATAGCAGGAGCTTATCAGGCTGACTGGGGTAAGGACGAGCTGGAAATTGCGAATGTTTTGTTAAATAAGAAACTGGCGCTGGCAATCTGTCCATATTCCAAAACACTGGTTCCGTCAGAAGCAGAGATAGTCTTGGAGGGGCGTATACTCAAGGACAAGACCCACAAGGAATGGATGGTGGAGATGCTTCGTACTTATGACTTTAAGAGAGAGCAGCCAGTCTTTGAGCTTGAAAGGATGTATTTTAGGGACAACCCAATATTTCATGATATACTATCTGGATATGCAGAACACCGATTATTGATGGGCATGCCCATTGAAGCAAAACTAAACAAAAATCTACGCCAGGCACTACCACAGATAAAAAAAGTAGTGCTAAGTGATGGGGGCTGTAACTGGCTGCATGCAATTGTCCAAATTTCAAAGAAACGGGAGTCAGATCCAAAAAAGACAATCGATGCAGCGTTTGGTGCCCACAGGTCTCTCAAACACGTGATTGTGGTAGATGATGATATTGACCCATCAAATCCAGTTGAGGTTGAATATGCAATAGCTACAAGATTTCAGGCGGACAAGAATCTTGTAATAATTCCAAAGGTGCGTGGCTCAAGCCTTGATCCATCAAGCGATCAAAAAAAATTGCTTACAACAAAGATGGGAATGGATGCAACCAAGTCCTTCTCAAAGAGTCCTGAAGGGTTTGAAATTGCAAAAATTCCACGATCAGAGAAGATATCACTAAAAGACTATCTTTGACAAGCTATCTTAGAACAGAGTCTACCATCAATGCAATAAACAAAATTGCCAGATATGGACTAGAAAACTTGAACAGTGTCCACGACGCTCTCTCCGAGGGCTTGACAAGAAGCCACATACTCAATGCCACCATTATTGCACCAGATGCTATTGCAGTGTAAAGATAGATCTCATGGAACAAATGTTTTCCAGAGTCTATCATGAAAAATGGTAATACGCTAAACAATACCATCATAAGCGTAGTGCCCGCAATTACTCGAACTGATGTTTTTTCAGTTTCAACTGCAGTAAGCATTGGAACTTTTACCTTGTTGTAGTCTTCTTTTACATGCAAAGTCAGACTCCAGATGTGCATTGGAATCCAGACAAAGACAAGACCTGCCATGACCAGTCCAAGGTCCCACAATCCAGTTGTCGTTACTGCCACATATCCGATCATTGCAGGAGCACCTCCCGAGAATCCTCCCAGAACAATGTTGGTTCTGCTTCTTCGCTTTAGTAATTTGCTATAGACCAGAATGTTGTCTGCAAGCCCAAATGCCATGAAGATGCCTGCCCAAGTGTTAATTGCAAATGCGCAAACCAGTGATATTCCAGCAAGAATTAATCCAAAGTGCAACGCCTTCTTTGCAGGATAGATCCTTCTGCTAGGAATGGGCCTTTCCTTTGTTCTTTCCATGATGGCATCAATGTCTCTGTCATTGTAATTGGTTAGCGTGTTTGCTGCAGCCGAGCCTGCAATAACACCAAAGGTAACCAACGCCCACGTTAGGGCCGATACCGGAATATGATATAGATTAGAAACAGTATATGTTGCACCCATTGCGGTGAAGACCAGAAGATACCATATCTTAGGCTTGGTTACTTCATAGTATGTCTTAATTCTGGAACTAGCTTTTGTGGTTAGCACGCTCTGTTCTTTTTTGGGGCCTTTTTGTTATTTATAGGTTGAAGATGGGGGGCTACTTCGCAGGCTTGTAGGGCATAGGTTTTGTGGTCCTTTTCATCTCGATGAAGCTTTCAGAACGCTGGACTCCTTGTATGCGCCCAACCCTTTCTGATATGAGCCTGTGCATCTCATCAAGATTTCTGGCATACATAGTAACTATGATATCAAACCTACCTGTTACTTCTGAAATCTCCCTTACCTCTGCTATCTTTAACAGCTCTTCAATCACATGATCCCTCATCTTAGAATCCATGTTTATGCCTGTCAAAGCTTTTACTGTATACCCAAGTTCCCTGTCATTTACTACAATGGTAAAACGTTCAATGAGCTTTCTTTTGATGAGTCTCTTGATTCTGCTGTAAACCACCGACGAGTTTACGTTTATCTTCTTTGAGATTCTGGGAACCGAAATGTTTGCATCCTGTGACAGTTCCGATAAAATTATCATATCTAAATCATCAACTTTTGCCATTCAAAACACCATTTATTGTGATAAATGGATCTTAATAAACTTGTTATTATAAATTTTCTATAATTTGTCGTTGACTAGACATAACCTTTTGTATGAAGCATTTCAGCTAACAGGACTGCTCCTCTGGCAGATCCCATCTTCTCGTTGTGCGAGAACAACACATACTTGATACCATTATCAAATACAGTATCTTCTCTAACTCTGCCGACAACCGTAGTCATACCTTCATTTATTTCTCGATCTAGTCTAGGCTGTGGTCTTGTTGGATCTTCATGAACCAAGAGATACTCCTTTGGAGCTGATGGGAGTCCTGCCACACTTACCTTGCTAGAAAATTCTTTCATTGCACTCTTTACACTCTCTGGATCTGTATGAGAAGCTGTTTCTACAAAAACAGTCTCGGTATGTCCGTCAATGACTGGCACCCTTGTACATGTACAGCTAACTTTCATCTTGGCAGGATCTATTTTTCCATCCACTAACTTGCCAAGAATTTTTCCTGTTTCAAGTCTAACCTTGTCTTCTTCTTTTGGAATGTATGGAATTATGTTGTCCGTAATGTCTAGCGCAGAAACACCAGGAGACCTTCCGGCTCCTGACATTGCTTGCATTGACGTCATGATTATCTTCTGGGCGCCAAACTTGTCCAAGAGGGGTTTCATTGTGATGACAAGACCAGTGGTAGTGCAATTTGGCAGGGGAGCAACAAATCCCTTCCATCCCCTATTCTTCCTCTGTTGGTCTAGGAGTGCAACATGTTCATCATTTATTCCTGGAATTAAGATTGGTACATCTGCCTCATATCTATACGCTGCAGATGTGCTTATCACGGGTACATATTTTGCAAATTTTGACTCTATATCTCTTGCAGCCTCGCTTTCAACAGAACTAAATATTAAATCAAGATTTTCCGGATTGATATCATCAACTGATTCTACTGTCATTTCTTTAACATAATCAGGAATTGGATCTCTGATATGCCACTTGAGAATGCCGCTATTTGTATCCCTTATAGCGTCTACAAACTTCTTTTTTGCAGATCTCTCTGATGCAGCTATCTGTTTTACTTCAAACCAAGGGTGGTTGTTTAGGGCTACCACAAATTCTTGTCCTACTGCACCTGTAACGCCTATGATAGCTACTCGTTTCTTCATATGGAAAAATTTCTCTCATACAATTAATATTCCTTTAGCAGGCTACACCAAAACACAACCAAAGAGTTAACAGAACCTTATACCATCTCAAGAAAGTATTGATACTAGACATATCTCCATCAGTTGCTAACCATAGAATAGCAGCTCACGGTGGCATCTATTCTGCAGGCTTGGACTTTGATCCAAAAATACTAGACTTTAGCTCAAATGTAAATCCACTTGGTTTTCCAGCCTCGATAAAAAACAGTTTACAGAAAAACCTCGCATTATTTTCAGTATACCCAGATTCTGATTCAACCAAGCTAAGAGATAGCTTGGAAAAACACACCAATGTTCCAAAAGATCAGATAATAGTAGGTAACGGAGCTACCGAAATAATTTATAACTTTTGCAAGGCATTTTTGAAAAAACACAATGTACTTCTTCCGATACCTACATTTGGGGAATACGAATCTGCAGCAAGACTCCATGACTCCAGAATATCTTACTTCAAAACCATGGATCTAAATCAAGACATTGACGATCTTCTTGGCATAATTCAAAAAGGCCAATGCATTTTTGTCTGCAATCCAAACAATCCAACAGGCTCTCTTATCAGTCAAAAAAATATGCTCAAAATATTAGATGCCTCACATAATAATTCAACCCTGGTCTTTGTAGATGAGTGCTTTATCGAGCTTGCATCAAACCCAAAAGAAAGCATAGTATCTAAACTGCAGAACTTTGATAACCTCTTTATCTTAAGATCAATGACAAAATCCTTCGGACTTGCTGGCCTGCGGGTGGGATATGGCCTTGGAAGCAAAAATATGATTAAAGTTCTAAACAGGATAAAGATTCCATGGAATGTCAGCGGCATTGCACAGGACATAGCAATAAAGGCGCTGTCAAATAAAGCACACCTCGAAAAGACACGAAAATTGATAGAAAAGGAAAGAAGATTTCTACAAGATTCGATATCAAAGATAGGAGGATTTCAGTGCTATGACTCGGATGCAAATTTTATTTTGATAAAATCAAAGACAAGCTCAAAACAACTACAAAAAAAACTGCTGAA
Organism: Nitrosopumilaceae archaeon; assembly: GCA_030038445.1. Lineage (GTDB taxonomy): Archaea > Thermoproteota > Nitrososphaeria > Nitrososphaerales > Nitrosopumilaceae > Nitrosotalea. Next base: position 2,113 of record JASHOW010000119.1, on the reverse strand, counting down.
AAAAAATATACTGATAAGGGACTGCAACTCGTTTAAGGGACTAGGTGACAAGTTTATCCGAGTCGCTGTAAGGACTCACAGCGAAAACCAAAAACTTGTCAGAGAATTGGAAAAGACATGACAAAAACACTAATGGTTCAGGGGACATCCTCTGGGGCAGGCAAGACAACTCTTGTCACGGCACTGTGTAGAATTTTTGTAGACAAGGGATACAGGGTTGCCCCGTTCAAGTCGCAAAACATGTCATCATACTCTTATCAAGGCAATGGTTTTGAGATTTCTCGGGCCCAAGCAATTCAGGCAATTGCGGCAAGAACAGAGATCTCTCCACATACAAACCCAATAATGCTCAAGCCCCTTGGAAATTACAAAAGCGAGGTCTTTGTCATGGGAAGGCGCTACAAAAAAATGCATGCCGATGAATATTACAAAAGATTTGCGCTGACAAAGGGGCTTGATATTGCAAAAAAGTCCCTTGATCATCTAAGAGCCAGACATGACCTAGTCATTATGGAGGGAGCAGGTTCTCCTGCAGAGATAAACATGCAAAAATATGACATTGCCAACATGAAGATGGCAAAATACTGTTCATCACCAGTAATCTTGGTATCGGACATAGACAAGGGAGGAACCTTCGCAAGCATGGTAGGAACATTGGAGTTGCTTGGTCCAGACAGGAAGTTTGTCAAGGGTTATGTGATAAACAAGTTTCGAGGAGACCCACGAATTTTACGTCCAGGCCTCGAGTTCTTGGAAAACAAGACTGGCAGGCCTGTATTTGGAACGATTCCACTTCTAAGATTTGATATACCAGAAGAGGACTCGTTACATGCCAATCCAAAGCAAGTGTCATTTACTACAAGATACGTAAAGTTGCTTGACAAGGAGATAGAGCATTTAAGTCGCGTTGTGAAATCTAATCTTAACATGAAAGCAATAGGTGATCTCTTGAAATGATGCTAATACTTGTTCTCTCGGTTGCATTTGCCATTACACTTGATCTGCTGCTTGGGGATCCAAAAAACAAGTATCATCCAACAGCTTGGATTGGAATGCTGATCGGCAGGCTTGTGCCATCAGCAAAGTCGTACAATATGCAATCAGAAAAGTTGAGGGGAATACTTCTTGTTGTTTTGATAACTACATTTGTTGCTGCTTTGGCATATTTTATTGGCCATGCCTTTGTCTATCTTGACAACCTAAACTTTGGTGTAATATCAAAGGCTTTGGTTCTGACAGCTTCTGTTCTTGCAATTGGAGTGTTGTTAAAGACTACAATTGCAATCAAGGGAATGCAAAAGCATGCACTGCAGATCATGGATTCTCTTTCTAAAAATGACCTAGATGAAGCAAGGACAAGGCTATCAATGATAGTAAAGAGAAATACGAAAAACCTTGATAGGCAACACATACTCTCTGCCACACTTGAGAGCATAAGCGAGAACATTGTAGATGGCATAACAGGTCCACTGTTTTACTTTGCATTTTTCGGGTTGGCCGGAGCCTTTGTTTACAGGACAGTAAATACAATGGATTCAATGATTGGCTACAAGACCGATCTTTTTAGAAACTTGGGATGGTTTGGGGCAAATTGCGACAAGGTGTTAAACTTTGTACCCTCTAGGCTGACAAGTATGATGATGATACTTGCAAGCATAATTGTAGGGGGAGACTGGAGAAACTCTGTCCAGGTAATGAGGCGAGATGGCTCAAAGACTGAGAGTCCAAATGCAGGATTTCCAATGGCCACAATGGCCGGAGCACTTGGAGTGAGATTTGAAAAACTAGATCATTATGTCTTGGGAGATGGCAATACAGAGTTTACGGAGAAGCATTTCAAGACCGCCATATCTATAATGAGAGTCACATCTGTTCTGTTTGCCATGTTGTTTACAATTCCAACAATTGTGGTCTTGTCTTACTTGGGATGGTGGAATTTTGCTTAAAGGCATCTCTTCTGTAATATCATTTCTAACAATTATTCCCTCAAAAAATGCCGAGCTTGACACTGTTGCAAAAAATATGTATCTCTTTCCAATAGCAGGTGCATTAATTGGGCTGATAATTGGTGGTGCAGGTTATGGATTATCTCTGTACATCCAGCCGCTTGTTG
>JASHOW010000118.1 GCA_030038445.1 Nitrosopumilaceae archaeon | reverse complement strand
ATCATTTCAGCTGCAAAACACCAAGTCATATACCGTGACATTTACCATTCACACACAAAACCAAAGTTCTCAGAACAATACACTTACAGGAGATACGTGGTATGATACTAGTGCACCAGGATATGAAATGGGTACATGTGTGAGCGGTGCGGCTCCAGACCAAGATATCACAATTACTACAACTGAGAGCCATCCGGGCAACATTGCACCTCAAGCAACACAGAATGTAACTTGGAACACCCTTCTGCCAGGCCAGGCAGCATATAGCGTACAATGGATAAATCCCTAGCCCTTCATCCAACCTTTATTTTCATTTTTTCAGGTCAGTTTCTGGTTATTCCTAGATTTATAAAATCGGAAAAAATTATTTTGCACAAAAAATGCTGCTAGACTCTGTTCCATTGTAAAGTTTTTTTATTGCATCAATGTCGCATTCTGAAATAAACGGATACTCACTTTCAATGGTAGCATGCATCAGATCTTCTGGATCTGTAGAGTGTCCCAGACCTAGTGCATGACCAAATTCATGTCTTGTAATTGCATCAAGTTGTTGCGGACTCGGATCATTTACACCGTAAATTGTTATTGTTGATCTTAGAATTTGACTGCCGTTGGCATCAGATTTTGTGCATCCGCTATATCCGTCTGAATCTTCGAGGCTTGAGAGATTTACGGTTATGTTCCCTTGACCATTTGGCGATTCAATTACGTTAAATTTTACCGGAATGCGAAATTGTGTATCTGTCTGCGAAACATGTTCCAGCGCTCCCTGCCAGCCTAGATAATATGTTGATGTTGTACCTGCGGGACCCTTACCTAGTAACGAATTATCGATTTGAACAGTTTGCTCATCCAAGATTGCTCCCTTGATGGAATCTAGTTTGTCTTGGGAAACTGTATTGGCATCTATTATGTTGACTGTCAGAACCTGACCCTCTGCAAGGTGCCATGCCTTCCAAATTGCAATGGCATCATTGCACCCATTACTGCATTCCCCGAGTGGTTGACCAACTGCAAATGCATTGTCTGAGATTATGCCAAATGGTAACAAAATTGCAGCAAAAACAAGTGCTAGAAGATAATGTCTGTCACGATAGCCTCCGTGTTCTCCAGTTGCGATCACCTCTGTATTCATATTTTTTTACATATCTGATTATGGTAACAATTTTCTATATTATTGATATAGAAAAAAATTTGTTGAGATTTAGAATGTACAACAAATAGAGATTTTTTTCAAGAAAGCCAGTTTCTAACTTTGTACAAGGTAATCAATACTCCAATACTGTATCACATTTTGTTTTTGATAATTTAAAAAACCCAATATTTTTCCTTTATACACATTTTAGAAAATAAAAAATGCTGACAGATAACGATCTGTACTGCCAGAGGTTTGAATCTATGGAGGGTTGATGTTTCTTGTTAAAGCATGTACAACTGTATGGTCTATGTCTTCTCAAATACGATTTCTAGTATCGAATTATTCAGTGTAGATGATCTTGTTGAGATTTGATCTGCCTTTACATTGCATGGGATTTCTTTTTTGTACACTTTACCATATTTGGTTACCTCTACTATCAAAACGTTTTTTTCAATATGGAACCATACGTCCTCTTCCCTTATGCCTGGCAATGTGGCAATTACCTTGATTGCATTGTTGTTTTCAATAATATCTATTAGCGGTTCTTTTTTTTCTTGTACATGATACTGCTTTTTTTCCGATACTTTTACAAATGATTCCTCCAGAGTTCGTGTAGAAGTGTTTACTGAGATGTTGATTAAAGATGTGGGGGCAAATACATTATTTTCTGATTTGTCTTTCGGCGGTGTAATGTGTATTATGTTTGAAATTAATTCGTTGAGATTCTTTACTACTATATCAATATCGGACACGGCTATTCTTTCATATTTTTTCTTATAATGCTTGTGTTAGATTGTTCTATGATGATGAGATATGCCGAAAATCCATAAATTGTATTTTAGATATTTCATGCAAGTTTGATGAGTTTTTCAACAATATCATTCCTTTCTCTGTGATGACTACGTACTGCACTTTATCAAACATGGCACTTACTGCAAATTACAGATATGACTCACTGTAACTCTAAACAATTTGTATATCCTCCAACACAAGTATTTAACGCATAGGATATTGGGGATATTCAGACAAGCAAAGACAGTCTATTGGATCGACCAGATTTTAGTCAAGCCATAGATACCAAATGACTCTAAAAACACTCAATAATTCAAAGGAGTTGTGACTGGAAAATAAAAAATCGAGTGGAATCTTAAAGGCAATTGAGAGTTTTTTTGTCAAACATTTCCCTTGCAAACCTTACAGGTTTTATGAACTTGACAAATACATGACCGTTGTCTCTCTGGTAGAGAGATTCTATACTCATCTCAGGCTGATTCGTTTTGTTCATGTTATACGTACTCTAAATGTTATTCCACTTTGCATAGAAACGACTATAACATTTGTACTTGATTCAAAAACGATAATCATTTCTATACCATGACATAATATTTTATCTGTATCTGCATTACGTGATAATATACTAGAAGATTTAGTGCATAGTCAGATATAGATTTAAAAGACGTAAAAAGCAAATGAGACAAAGCCAGCTAATTTTTTGTAGCATAGCAGTGATATCTACGCTGCTGGTGCCACAGGTTCTAAACCCTGTAGCAGCTGATATCCAAGTTGGTCCAATAACCATTCCGGGAAATCTCCTTCCAGTTCCGATTCCTGGAACTGTCTCTCCAATTGTACCATACAACCCAAACTTGGGTACAGTCCCAATAGCACTTCCGCCTATTGATCTGTATTCCATAAAACTAGTAACATCTGGTCTTGTTGCATCCGATCCACTAAACAACGAGACAGAAACACAACAGCAACTACAGGCAAACCCTGGGTACTGGACATATGGGGGAGATGCTCCAAATGAGAATGCACCGTATACCTTTTT
>JASHOW010000117.1 GCA_030038445.1 Nitrosopumilaceae archaeon | reverse complement strand
AACAAAAAATACCAGTTAATGGAGAACATCCGGAAGGTCCACATACCCATCTTCTACCTTCGATAATTCATAACTTGCAATATCCGTTGCCAATAGAATCGGGTATTTGTCCTGTAATTCAAGTAGATCCATTTGGTTCTATCATAGACGGAAATGGCAAATACCATGAGTGGAAAGGCTTTGAAGCAGACGAATTTCAATCATTATTAAAGACACATGGCCAAAATAAATATCTAAAAACTAAGAATATGATGAGGTATAAAATCACACAATTACTCAAAGATAGTGATAATCTGCAGATATCAAATATGTATTCATGTTCTGATAAACAAAATCAAGATATGATAAGAGTGATTATGGCCCAGATCGCATGTGACAAACATTTGAATGAAAATATAAGAAGAGATAGTCTAAACATACTAAATGATTTAAAGACAATTAACTCGCATGCATTAAAAAAATGGTCAAATGCAATGTCTCCTATTCTTGTAAAATAACTGATTGTGTGAATCTAAGAGCAAATACCAAGGGAAAGAAAACAGCAAAATTGTCTTAAATGTATTCTATGTCTTCGATAATTTGTGTAAAAATCACTCCTGATCATAATCTATTATTGTAATTGAAAGATTGGATTTCATTTATACACTAATTTGATATTATATAATGTTGGATAAACTATCCAACATCTTAAATATTGATATATGACAATATTGCAGAAGTGGAAAATCTTTCTCAACCAACAAAAATAAAGCATATGGTAGAAACAATTGAGATCATATCAAATCTGATAAACGAACTTTTGGCAATTTCTTCAATCCCGACGCTGACGTATAAAATTGCAAATATGTCGATACTCTGGTTTACGTTAAAAAAGCTAAAACTATACAAAATCAATATATTCAAAAATAACGACATGAAAGAACTGTCTGATATATCATTACAATTATTCAAGGGGTTTGGTCATGCAGTGATAGTTTTGGCTGTCTTCATCTTCATCCTATCATGGATGATTAAAACAAAACCAAATAACAAATTACAAAATTACTCTGTTGTTTGTTATGATGTTTTTGGCAACGAATCAATCATTGATGGGCTGAGAATTGAATTCCAAGTGCATGATGTGGCATGGAGCTTTATGAAACAGTACAAAAAGTCTTATCCTCTACACAGTTTTGCATTAGTAGTAACCCTTCCAAATTCAGAAAAAAAGACGATTGTTAAATACATATAAAATGAATCCCAGCCTCTACACATTAAGCAAATATGATGTGACACAGAAGGTACTTGAAATATTATCTGATGTCCAGTACAGGGCAATTTTATTCTCAATAGTTAAAGAAGGAAAAACAGCACGTGAAATGGCAGAAAAATATGGAATACCACTAAGTTCCGTTCATAAAAAGATCTCCAAACTTAAGACTCTGGGTCTTATTCAAGTATCTATGATAAAAATATCCAAACGTGGTAAAAGATTTCGAGTTTACAAGAGTAGTATAAGTAAAGCTGATATCATCATGAATAATGTAAAACCAATAGTAAATCTGCTACCTAACTTACAAACAACAAACTGATCTAATGATCTAAAAATTATTCTAACGGTTTATTATGTTCCAAGATGGCGGTGTACTCACACTTGAATTTTCTAGCCCATTCTTTTGCTTGTGCAGATATGGCCAACAAGAAAATCCCTTTGAACCAAGATTGGATACCTTGTTCTATTATTGATTGTGCATAGGATTTCAGCGCAAGGCGTTGTTCCTCAAGAGCCGCAAAGAAGAAATCAACAGAACCGAAGGCTTGTTCAATCAATTCAAACGCTTCCTCCTTTGTTTCAACACGATATGATATCTGTGAGAGCTGTCTATATCCTTCATTCATGATGCTATATGCATCATAATTTGCGTGTTCCATCTTGGATGCAAAGCGTGCACATATAGAATCAAACGCACCTTCAGAGATAGAGCCATTAACAAATGATATGGCAATACTCGGTGATGATCTTTTTTCTGCTATGTTGATAATTAATTCGCGTATGTCTTCCGTGATCTTCAAATTGAAGGTAATTATTATTTAAATTCTCGGATAGTTTATCCAATAGATTACATAATGATTTTGTAATAACGCATAAAAACGAATTATCAAATTCGAATACTCAAACGCACAGGGAAGACATACTATGTGTAGATAATTAGTGTAGGGCGTTAGACTGGCGAAATCTTCTTACAATTACCCATAGTATCAGTTAAGGTAAAATAAAACTAAACATCATTTTGCGTTTCTGAGTAAAATAACAAATGTCACAATTGGCGTCACACAAATTATTTTTTATTTTTACATTATGTGTTATCTGAATCAATTCACAATTCAATATTGTTGGATAAACTATCCAACAGTTTAAATAATTTTATATTGTAAAATCTGTTTAATGAATAGGAAAATTTGTTGTCTAAGCTGTCAATGTATGATTTACGGGATAATGATATGATCGAACAAAATAAAATGGCAGAGAAAAATACTACAAACGAAGAACGAGAAAAAGAAATCTGTCAGAATTGTGGTATCTTTTTTTCTCCATATGATGATTATGTAACCTTGTGTAGCAAGTGCAGATTTGAACTACTTGGAATTTGAGTAGGTAATGCAAAGCTCAAACTTAACCTTGGAGTAATTTCACAATGATTCAGGCTGAAATAATTGAATCAATTTGTGATGAACTAGCACAGTTAGATTCTAAGATCATATCTGTTAAGATAATTGATGATGGTGGTAGGATATTGGCGCAGAATAAAAGTGACAAATTAAATGATGTAATATCTATAGAGGAATCGGAAATATTATTTACAGAAATTGCATTTGGAGTCAGGATGGAAAGAGGTTATGATAAACATTTTGGGAAAGAAAATTTTGTTATATCTTATGGTAGTAAGATTGTATCGGCGACCTTTCCTTTACACAAGGAGATTGTATGTGTGTTTGTACCTAAAGACACAGATACAGTAAAAATGGCATTATCAATATCAAACATATTGTCAAGAATTCGTTATGAAAAGATGTAAAATACACGATCCGTAGATAAATGAAAAATTAGATCTATGATAAGTTGTATATGCAAGTTAAGTTAATTCCGCGAACCTAAATACAAACAACCTATACTGTCTAGAAATGTTGTATTCAAATTAAAAACAATAACAATGGATTATACTGATTCAGAAAATAGGAACAAAGAAAGATATACTATCCATATCCTGGGGAGGGGGATATGTTTTTAAGAGCTCCGACTCTGAAATAATACATGATCAACCTAATTCCGTATGTGATAGGTGCAGGCGTAATTGGAGTATTGCACATGTCAGCGCCTGATCATTGGGCTACACTTTGCGTACTGGCTAAAAACAAGCAATGGTCACCAAGGAAGCTATTTGGGACATCACTTACCACTGCAATAGGTCATGTGGCACTGTCTATTGTTATGGGTCTTGTAGTAGTGGGTGTTGGACTAGTAGTTTCTCATTTAATCTCATACTACCTTGATACTGGAATAGGTGTAATTATGATTGGAGCTGGATTATTCTTTGGTATACGATCGTTGGTAAACAAAGGACATCACCATGACCATGAACACCATGACCATGAACACCATGACCATGAACATGCTGTAGAAAAGAGGAATATTAGCAAACTTGGAGGATTGCAATATTTCGTGGTCTTGGGGGCAGCATTATCGCCTGATCCTACGATAATACCCATCTATCTTTCAGCAATACCAGCAGGATTTTATTTTGCATTAGAGATTTCCATTATATTTGCCATCGCATCGATCTTGACCCTGTTGCTTTTTGTCCAACTTGGCTCGATGGGGCTTGGAAAGATTTTCGAGAGGATTCCTGAAAAATACAATGACTCAATGGTTGGCTTTGTGATTGCTGCAATAGGAGTTTATGTCCTTGTCGCAAGGTAGGTAGCATGAACATCAAATTAGATAAATATCTCAACTAGGTGAAAAATACAATGACTCATCACAGGCTGCCAGAGATAAAGAAAAGACTAGCGAGGATAGAGGGTCATGTCAAAGGTATTGGAAAGATGATTGATGAAGGCAAGGGATATCCAGATGTAGTCCAGCAGATTGCCGCAGTAAGAGCAGCACTTGACAGTACCATGGAGATAATTATCGAGGATCTAGTGGATCATGTCAACCAAAATACTAATACTAAAGGCAGAAAAGCAGCTATTGATCTTAAGGACACTGTATCAAAAATTCTCTAATCATGTCTATATCTGACATGTAGAATCAACTAAGATCGCTATAATTTAACAGAACAGTCAAATCCTAATTCGAGATAGAAGTTCAACTTGAATGTGAAAGATTGTTCTAATTTTGTTAAATTGGAAGATCGAACCTAGTCGAAATGGTATATGGTTGGATAAACTATCCAACCTTTTAAATAACTGAGCAGGGGAATGTTGAAAGAATGATAAAGAACCTAATGAAGCGACTAACTGGAATCGTATTTGCTGTACTATTTGTATCAATTACACTGAGCTTGGTTAATCGTGCTAATGCTGACACAAACCAGCAACAGATACCACAATGGTTCAGGGATAATGCAAGCCTCTGGCTCTCAGGCGATATGGATGATTCGCAGTTCATGCAGGCAATCCATCTACTTGCCACTGACCCTTCATATTCCAATATAAAACCAAACAATACTGTTGTATCATTACATCCATTCCACAAGTCAAAGAATTGTGATGACCTCAACTTTCCGCTTGTGGACTGGTCTGGCTGTGACTATTCTGGAAAGTACCTCAGTCATGCAGACCTTACAGGCGCAAGACTGGTTGGCACGAACCTTACCGGCACGGATATGCAAAAGGCATATCTTATTCTTTCCCACCTCAAATATGCCAACTTGAGCAACGTTGACCTTACAAATGCTGACCTGTATGGGGCAAATCTGTTCGATGCCAATCTGACAGGTGTTAGCGCGCCATTTTTGAGCGCGCATTTTGCAAATTTTACTGGAGCTGACTTGACAGGTGCAGACCTTCACCAGAGCACGCTTAGCTGGGCAGAATTTGACGGTGCAAACCTTACTAATGCTAACCTCTTTGGGGCAGAAGGTGTAAGTACTGACTTTTCTGGAGTTGACTTTAGCGGTGCTAACCTTTCTTGGGTGAACTTTAACGGCGCAAACCTTACTAATGCAGACCTTGATGGTGCAAACCTGCACAGCGCAAACTTGGGAGGCGCTGACCTGACAGGTGCCAGCCTACATTGCCAGAACAATCCCATCTGCATTTCTGGAGGGCAATAGAATTGGGAATAATTATGGAAAAAGCCAAGTTTGATTTTTTAATTATATATGCAACAATTACGGTAATCATACTCGTTTCTTTACCGTGGGCCACCAGATTCATTTTGAATTCAAAGAAAAAGCCAAGAAAGTATTTGATTGTTATCTCTGATGTTTATGGTAAAATCATAGAGGTTGATGGGATCAGAACCAAGTTTAGAAATCGTGATGTGGCGTGGTCATATGCCAGATTCTACAAGGAAAGATTTCCCCTTTACAATTTTGGAGTTATTAGAGATTCTGATGTAACAAAACAGCCGTTGGTAAGATACGTTTGAAGACCTATCTAAAGATGGAGGAACTATGAATTGAAACGGGGAATTCTGTTAATTGACAGAGGTAGTAGAGAACAAGAGGTCAGAGATGAACTAACCTATATCTGTAATTATATTAAATCTCAAGGCGGATACGACTATGCCGGGTATTGTTTTTTAGAGGTAGTGCCCCCGTACATTGAAGATGGAATTAAACATGCCCTAGAATGCGCCCTTGACGTTCTGATCATTGTACCATATTTTCTGTATCCAGGAAAAAAAGTCAAGATGGCGATCACAAAAGTAATGTCTCTGCAAAAAAACACTCGTACAAAATTTGTTGTGACACGGCTTTTGAATTCGCACAAAACCATGATCAGTCTTGTGCAACAAAGAATAGAAAATGCACTTGAAAAAACTTCTATCAAAACGCCAAAAAATGAAATTGATGTTTTAGTTATTGGGCATGGAAGCAAGGATCCTAATGCACAGACTGCAATAAAGTACGTTACAGATGGGATTAAAAATATTTACAGAAATACACTACATTGCTTTTTAGAGATAGAACAACCAGATATACGCCAAGGATTCAGGCTATGTCAAAGAAATGGTGCAAAGATACTGGTTGTTGTTTTGTATTTTTTGCACAAAGGTGCGCACGTCAAGCATGATATATATGAAGATCTAGAACCTGCGATGGCATCCTCTAATATTGAAAAAATTATAGTAACGGAACATATCGGTACAGATCCAAAAGTTATCCAGCTTGTACAGGAGAGAATATGCGAAGTAGAAAAAACCATAGCGTAAACAGCTGGTCATCATGGACTCTCTAGACTTTATGATGCGAAAACAATACTTAGAAATGATCTAGTGTGATACACTCTGGTTTCTCAAACACTATTCCATGGTCAGAAAAACTCTGATCAGATTCTTTGCAATGGTTGTGAGAGTTACATGTTAGAACTAATCGTCCTTCTTTCAAGTACCTGTCTACAAATGTGTTTTCTCTTGATTTCTTATCTGCCTGTAAGCTTCTATTGCAACTATAACAAAGGCTGCCGCAAATAATGATATTGGAATAGATAACCATAATGCATGCCTAAAAAATGCAAGATTGACTGTCTCCGCAGTAAGTATACAGGCACTTTCTGTTGTAATGAGGATGTAAAGACAGGTCTTGATAACGTATTTCAGATTTTTTTGATTTTTCAAACATGGGATTTTCCTAATGCCAACCACAAAATCTACAAAAGTTGTCTTTAGATTTGTTTTAAATCCATGTTCACTCTCATGTTCAAGTGCAGAGCAACATCCACCTAGTTCATTTTTCATATCGTACCTTCCAATGATTGTACAAAATGTGGTAAAACTTGCAAGACCATATCCTAAAACATAAGATGTTACAATTCCAAATATGCCATGGTACCCAAATAAAAGAGACATACTTTGTCCTGTTTGAGCTGACATTATGCAAAGAATCTCTATTCCAAGAGCCGCCGGATACATGGTCTTTATTTTGGAAAAAAACCATTGCGATTTCTTGCTATGGTGTAAGGAAACACAGCAGCACGGTTCCTTGATACAATTACTGCAATTCATAAAATATTGATTTTTACAAGATTTGGGGGAGCATTTACATTCTACACACAGAAATTTTGGCACACTTTACTGTTTATAGACTGGGTTATTAATTTAGTGCTAAATTTTAGCCTATTTTTAATAATAGTTATTAATTTATACTTCTTTAATTAATAGTCTATTTTGTCATCGAATTGAGATCATAGAGGGCCTTACTGGTAAATTGGTAAATACCTAGACAATAAAATCTCCTTTCTTATGTATTAAACACTAGATGCTATTATGACCGTTAGGAATATCCCAAGATTGTAATGGGAACCATTCAATATTACTTGATTAGTGCAATTGAGTGCTGGAAAAACGGAATTTTCTACCTATTTGAAGAATGTACTACAAGTTTTATTTGTACGATTGAGTAACTTTTAGCAAGGGGACCATATGTGGGTAATACATCCAATCACAGAGGGCAACTGTATGTACAGGTGTACTGTCAAGCTTTTTTCATTAAATTGTGAGGTATACAAGAGACCTAGTCTGCTTGATAAAAACATGTGTAGATAGGAATTATAGGCATGCAACTAAGTGACAGTTTCTCATTATCATTTGACGCACTTGTAGATAGAAAAGTAAGGACCCTTCTGACAGTCCTAATGGTGGTGCTTGGAAGCAGCTTGGTGGTCGTGTTAAATGGCCTCAGCGCCGGGCAAGCCACTTTTCTTGAGGCGCAGTTTAACACACTTGCTGCAAACTTGATATTTGTAAGCTCGGGGCAACATTCCTATCATTCCAGCAGCACGCCTTCTTCTGCGTCGCTTATTATCAACGACGTCATAGTCAACAGGATAAAATCACTTCCATTTGTAATTGATGTGATACCAAAGTATCAAGGCTCGGTAACACTGGATACCGAAGGCAATACACAAAATGTACAAGTTATTGGCATAGATGTTACAAAATTACAAGTAAAGGTACCCAATCTGCAATATGTGGATGGATCAACTATAAACCCATCCGATCGTGCGTCAGTAATTGCAGGTGATACAATTGCAAATCCACCTGGTGATACAACACCTTTTGTAACTCTGGGCCAGACCGTAAAGCTGACCTATACATATGCAACCCCAGCAGGAAAACAGATGCAAAACGTAAAGAACTTTATTGTTAGAGGAATTATCAAACCAACCGGTGATACCGTGACGGACAATTCTATCTTCATAAACCAAGATGCTGCAAACCAACTCTTGCAAAAATCAAACAAATATGACTCGCTATATGTGATGGCTACATCTCCTGATTATGTAGATACAGTTCAGCAAGAGATTACAACACTGTATGGGACAACTCTTGGGCTTAACACTCCAAAGGCAGTAATGGCAATACGTGAACAGGCTTCAAGTGGAAACAATGCATTCATCTTGATGGTTGGTATAATTGCTCTAGTGGTGGGAGCTGTAGGAATAGTCACAACTCTTTACAACTCCGTCAGCGAAAGAATACGAGAGATTGGAACAATGAAAGCCATCGGGGCCCAAAACAAGGATATATTGTCATTATTTCTAATTGAAGCAGTATTAATTGGAATAATAGGAGCCAGTCTTGGACTTGCAATTGGCATTGGTGCTGGTTATCTTCTTAGTATGATAATGCCTGTTCCAAATCCTACTGGTGGACCGCCAACTTATATTCCACCAATATTTCTTCCTGAAGATCTTATCAAGGTGTGGGTGCTCTCTTTGACACTTAGCATCATGGCAGGGGTGTATCCTGCTTGGAAGGCCTCTCAGCTATCTCCGATGCTTGCTCTCAGAAGGGACTAAAAATAAAAAAAGTATTTGCCCTATCTCTCTAGGGGCAACTTACGAAACATCTTTTCATCTGCAAGCACGATTCCAGTCTCGACAACCGGCTTTTCTCCAAGCGCCTTTTCTATTGCTTTTTTAGCGAGATTAATTGCCTGTTGTTGGGTTAGGTCAGCACTGTATTCTTTTGTTATGACATCCAACGCCGTATCAGCTGACTGGCCTATTGCAAATCCCGAACCTCTAAAGAAGGTACCACTGGGGTCCACTTGATACAACTGTATTCCTGTCTCATCTGCACCAGAAATTATTACTGATGCAGCTTGTGGCCTTACAGCATATGTTGTATAGTTGTGCAGATATGTGCTGAGGTGCTTTGCTAACGAGTCTGTGTCTATTGGGCTTTCGTATGTCAATTTATGTTTCTGGGCCTCAAGTCTTAGCGTGTCTATTAGCTGCAATATATCTCCGATATATCCAGCGCCTGTTGCACCAACATGATAGTCAATTGAAAATATCTTTTCAGATGGTTCTATCAGTGGATGCGTTGGTTTTATCTGGCTTGAGAGTATGGCAAATTTTGGAGTCTTGATTCCTATGGTAGTTGATCCGCGACTTACTGCTTCTAGTGCACTATCTACAAGTACGAGTCTTCCCTGTGGGCCATAGAAAGGAAATCTACCAGCATTTGACGATTCGGACATTACACTTCGATCTCCTTTGGTATCATTGGAATTGCCAACACATCTATACCGTTGCCAGATCCTGGATCTCGTTCCATCGCAGCAGAAACTGCTCGTGACGCAATCTCCTTTGCCTGTTCGTTTTTGATCTCCTTGTTGTACAAACTCTCTAGTACTCCATATGCAATAGGAGAGCCTGACCCTGACGATGCAAAATCTTCTTCTGTAATTGCACCACTCATGTCAGCTGCATATACGTGGGGGCCGTGCTGGTCTACTCCTGCAACAATAAGTTCTACATAATATGGTTGATAGTTTCTCAATCCGGAATATGCCAGATTTGCAATCAACCTAGTGGACTCTTTTACAGTCAGGGAAAATCCCCTCCTAAGTTCCATGAGTCTTCTTTCTGCCTTTGCCACTTTGATTATGTATTCTGCGTCAGAGAGCTGGCCTGCAATTGCCACCGCTAGTGTTTCGTCTATCTTTGCAATTTTTTGGACTATCTTTGAGCCGATGAAAAATCCCTTACTTGCTCTTTTGTCTGAGCCCAAGACAACTCCATCTCTTGTCTTGATTCCAACTATTGTTGTCATGGTATACCATACAACAACAGGGAATTAATTGACTGGTAGTAGCAAAATCTAGTCACAAAAAACAGGAGATGGAAAGTTAGGTCACCAAAGGCGCTCCACATTTGGAGCATCTGATCTGGAACATTTTGAGATATACTTCTCCTTTGGTATCTACATCAACGCATTGCTTGCCACCCTCTTTGCAAATGTGGCAAAATTCTTTTCTCATGCATATAATTCGTCAAACAAAGTAATAAAGCTCACCATGTAGTAATAGAAAACGCAAAAACAGAAAATTATCTGTCCTGTAAGATACTTTTTATTTTGCGGGCACGTATTATGTGACAAGCTACAAAAGTATCTCTCTAGACGTCTCATCGCTAGAGAACTAGATGGAATAGTGGAAAACATGTAGAATTCATGCCCATGACTTTGGGTCTTTTTTCCAAATGCGGACACCATCTACAAAGACCTGTTTTTCCTCCTCAAATACTGTATGCCATTTGCCATCATGCGGAAACATCTTGTTCATCTGGCTTACCTTTTCGTTAGTGGGAGGCACATTCATCAGAGCTCCCCATCTCATGCTTGGAATCTTGGGCATTATTTCGTTGATATCGCGCACGATGTGTCAGATATCACCTTTCTTTTAATTGCTTTTGTGAGAGGCAGATTTGTTTGATACTTGTAATAGAAGTCTCTGGGAAAAACTATTCTATATTTATTGGATTTATTGCGATCATCGTCTGTAGCTGAAGATATTCCATAGAATTAAATTTCCATCTAAGAAATGCATGCTAAGAATTGACACAAAGTTTCAAGCATGTGGACTCGTGCATGCAGATCCTAGGACTGGATAACTCTGTCCGCTTTGTAGGCAGAATAAAAGATAGAAAACTGATATCCTTTGCTAGGCACCCAAAAGCTGAACCTTTGCTTGATGATGAACTAAGCAACATGGCTCACTATCAGGCGTCAATAAAAGCCTCGTGGGAAGACATGTTCAATGAAGCGCTTGGCAAGACAAACTGGATGATAACCTCAAAGGAGAAAGTAAAACTAATAACTCTCTTTTTAGATGATGGCCTGCTCATTTTGTCCACAGAACCTAACTCAGATCACGATATGATAATTGAAAAGATAAAAAATCTCAACATGAAGCTGTAACTGGGTATTTTTCCAGACAATGTGTATAATAAATGTGTGATATCCTTAATGGAAAAATCTTGTAAGGTGCCTTTTTTGATAATCTTGGTTATTACAATTAAGCTAGCGTTATGAAAACTAAGCTTTTCTTGTGAGAGAATTCTATATGCTATGCTTGATATGTATATTCAGAGGTCATGCCAAAGTAAGTGATCCTAGTTTTTTTTGCATTGGCAAGTGTCTTAGTCAGTCACTTACGAGGCAGGCCTTCGTTGGGAGGATTCCTACCAAAGGCCCTCTCCAAGATTTTTTATTTTCTCTGGTTTCGAGTTTTCCTTCTGTGTGTACATGGTAATAGGCATTTACTCTAACGGTACATCCAGACAAAATATAATACGAATGTCCTTACTGCACAAAATCTTGCCTTTACAGATTTCCTTTTATCTTAGAGTTGTAAACCAACAAACAAACAGTGACTCGCAGCGTGATTAGGTATGAATATGCAGTTAATACTTAGGGGAAAGACGATCGAAGATGAGATAACTGTAGATGCTATCTTTAAGATTCTTGGCGACAAGCACTCTAGAAGGATACTAGAATCCTTGACCGATTCACCAAAATCGGCACTTGATATAAGCAAAGAATGCAAGATCTCACCCACATTGGCATACAAGAAACTCAAAAATCTGCTAAAATGTGACCTTGTACAGATATCCACCTCTGTTATAGTTGAAGGAAGAAAGTATGCCGTCTACAAAAGTAAGGCACATCCCATAATGGTGCTCTTAAACCACAAGTTTCCGTCTCAGACAATTGTCTTTGACTCAGAGAATCTTGTCAGCTGTCAGGGATGTGCTTCTCTTAACTGTGGTGTATACTACGATGAAAGATACAATGGAGTAAGAAGCATATGTTACTCGTGCGGTGCCAACTGGCCAGAATCATAAATGACATCAAATAGAATTATGTCCATTGTTTTTTCTTACCATATTCCTCAAGTGCTTTGTACATCTTGTTAAACGCATCTTGAGATATGATTCCTTGTTCTATGGCCCTCTGCACAATGGATTCAATTCTTATTTGCTTTTGATAGACCATCTTTATTATCTCCTCAAACATTCTCTTTAGGATCTCAGATTCTTCATCTTGTTTTTCGGCCATAGGTATAATTTTGTTGCCGCAAGATTAAATGTTGTTAATTACAACCTACTTCTATCTCTGTATTGTTGCATCTTGTTTGCTATGCGTGTTATTACGCTGTTTTATGGTGTGATAACAATGAACTAATTGAAATATTATGATGCTGTATAGATATCATGCCAACTGCATATGTGATGATAGCATGTGATTATGGTCAAGAGGAACAAGTACTCGAAGAGCTAAAGACAATAGGAAGAGTAAAGGAGGCTCATAGCACGGAAGGTCACTATGATATTGTAGCAGAGGTAGAATCTAACTCTACCAATGAAATCAATGAGACCGTATCTGAAAAGATAAGGCCTATACATGGAGTTCGCTCTACGCTTATACTTGTTGCACAATGTTGATGACTGCACTAAATGCGTAAATACTTTGAAGCATAATGAGTTTCTATGAGTAAGGAAGATTCAGGAACCGATGTAAGCTTCTTTGCGGGCCTCATTGAATCGCTTGCCGACAAGCACTCACAATTGGATATCAACTTCCAAAAAACCAACATAAAACTACCTGGAGTTGAAAAATCTGTAGAGATAGATGGGCTTGTTACACTCTCTGTACACGTACGTGAACTGACTGAGGAAGAAAGGAAGGCGTCATCAAAGAAAAACGTTGTATTGATGACCCCAAAGAGCTAGAGAATTCGTAATATGCGTCTTAACTTCAATGGATTAAAATGAAGAGGAGAGCCAAATCTAGAAGTACCGGCGGTAAGGAGACGCTCACCTTTATCATACAGTGAAAAACTCCATCCTTTTTTTGTGAGCCTTTTTACAAGATAGGATGACTCCAGAAATATCTTGCCCTTGACAGTCTTTGCCTCAAATAGGCTGGATAGCTTAAACTTTGTCTTCTCAAGTCCTGATATCTCAAGTTCAAGCGACTTGGAACTGCTGTCAACTGAGATGACTGGGTTACCATCCATACTTATTGTAACCTTGCCTTGCCTTATTGCGCCTAGCACTCCTTCATTAATCATAGGTTATGTGGAACACCTTCTGATTTAACATTTCTTAAAAATGCGTCAGTTTGGGTTGAAATCGATATGTCTTAAAATATTTTAGTAAGTTATTGTAACTGATAGAAAGTGAGTACAAATACAATAAAAAAAGCAAAGGCCTTGGCTAAAGACGGAGTTGTCAAGATAGAAGAAGATCTCTATCAGGTCAAA
>JASHOW010000116.1 GCA_030038445.1 Nitrosopumilaceae archaeon | reverse complement strand
GAATATTGGTGCATCTCGATGCATGGGTGGAGGATGAAACGGCACCTCTTTTATGATGGAACCACCATTCTTTTCAACTATGAAAAATTGCGTGCCATTGAGTGCCGTATTGTATTCTGCTGTCATGTTGCCATTCATGGCCTCATGATTTGTTTCAAGATGATATACATTATAACGAGGATGACCAAGAAGTATTCCACCCAGAACTAGTGCAACAGGCGCAAAAATTAGAGCTGATGCAATAAAGATAAGAAAAATGCGTCGCGAGCTATTAGTATGAGTTAAAAGGTCATCTACCATCTTGAATAGATTTTCTGGAGTCTCCTTGCTGCTTCCTTTCTCATCTGGCTCCTTATCTTGATTTTCCGAGGGATTAGACAATTATATGTACAACCACCCTACGTGTAAATAAAACATTTCGCTAACTTTGTTTCCGATCATTTTTCTCACTCCGAGGAAAGATCTCTTCATAAGGCTCCAAAACCATTTTGCAGAATTGTCTTCCCTTCTCTGTAACTGAATATTTTATCACTTTTTTATTTCCCCATGGTACCTCCATTCTTTTTATGAAACCTTTTCGTTCTAGGCTTTCTAGTATGTCTTTATGTTTCATCAAGTTTAAGCCGCAATAGCTTAACAGATTAGTTTGGTTAAGTTCTCCAAATTCTGTAAGCTTCAAAAGTATATCCTTTCGTATGTAAATTCGATCACGATATTCGTGTGACAAGGATTATCGCCTTGTTGGAAGTAAAATTCTGTATTAAGCTTTTACCCATGTTTTTGTAATCTGTCATCAGTTGTCGGTATTATTGCAGTAACAATGTTCCTGAACAAAGTTTGACAATTATTTAATTGTGCCAGTTGATGAGAAGAAAAGTGGGCATAATTCTAAGTGCTATTGGGGAGGAAATACCATTCCTTTACAACCCATCTGTTCTTAATGCCTGTTATTTTGATAGATCTACTAATGCAAACTATCTTCATATCATAAATTCGTGTAAACCTACAACAAAATCATTGCTACTAGTTGATCCATGTGGTGACTATTTTTACAACCTTGATAATATTTTTATCAAGTTATTTAATTATACCAAGAGGAGAAAGTGAAATGATAATGAGAATCTTGAATAGAGATAAATCAGGTACTGCAGAGGATTCAACTACTATGTTAAGCCAGTTACCAAAAACCGATGATGATACTGGCTCAAATTCAATCGCACTAGCGGTCAAAGGTCTATCAAAGATCTATGATTCAATTGCAGGCAAAGTCGTAGCCTTGGACAATATTAACTTCATTGTAAAAAAAGGTGAATTTCTATCTATAGTGGGTCCTTCTGGTAGTGGCAAATCAACACTTCTTAACATGATTGGCGCGTTGGATAGGCCTACATCGGGACATGTCTTCATAAATGGAATCGATATATTTAGTCTAAATGACTCTCAGCTAGCCACGATGAGAAATAACCATATAGGGTTTGTTTTTCAATCATTTAATCTAATTAACAGAACCACGGTTCTCAAGAACGTAAAACTGCCTAGCACTATAGCTGGTGCGCCTGTATCTGAATCCAATAAACGCGCAATGAGAATATTGGAGGCATTAGGAATTGGAGACAAAGCATCCCAAAAACCATTTAATCTTAGTGGAGGTCAACAACAAAGAGTCGCCATTGCAAGATCTCTAGTAAACAATCCTACTATAGTCCTAGCTGATGAACCTACAGGTAATCTTGATACCAAAACTGGTGATGATGTTTTTGAGATGCTCAAGACACTATCCCACAAGTTCAAACGCACCATAGTTATGGTAACGCATAATCCTGAACTTGCGGAATCTACCGATAGATCTATATTGATTAAAGATGGCAGGGTTGAACGGGATGTCGTTAATTAAAATGTCGCAAGGATTTCGTATGATATTTGGAAGAAACCCAGTACCAAAAATCATTTCTGTATCATTAATTGTGCTTTTGCTTGCTCCATCATTTAGCAATCCATCATCTGCCCAAGTCCTGCAATCTACAGATTGTTCTGCTCCACTTGATACATCGATAGATACTAACTATCAAGGTCCTGTGGCAGTAGATGCATATTGGGTAGACGAAGGCACAAATGTGGCTGTAGCTAATGGTACGTCTGCCAGCGCAGATAAAAAAGAAGTAGGACCTGGAGAGGGGGACGAGGTCTTTGCTGTTATATTAAATAACAAAGGCCCAATTGAAATCAGTTCTATAACTGGATTTCTAAATCTGCCATCTGGATTCCAACCAACAGGCGAAAGCGAGATCCCGCAACTTCTTCAAAACTATAACCCTGCCTCAAAATTAGCAAGCAATTATGCACTAGCAAGCTACTATGGCTATGTCGGACCTGGAGACACATTTGTCTTATACTTTAATGTGAATATTTTACCAACGGCTGCTGTTGGGCTACATCCAACTAACCTCATGATTAATTATCAGATACAAGAAAACCAAGGTTCAGTTGCAGCATTAACCCTCCATTGTACTTCTGCTTTGCTTGAAATTCCAATGGTTTTACCAGGAAAAGTAGTCATGGACCTACAGTCAACTAACAATTACATCGAGCCCTCAAAGGCTAGTTCGATTGACCTTATCATCAAAAACAAGGGGTCTGCCAACGCAACCGGGGTTGTAGCTACAATTACGAATCTTGGTAACAACAAAGGTGGCTCGTCAGGCGGCGGCAGTTCCCTAGTACTGCAGTCATCAACAACTAATATCATCAATCTTGGAAATAATACGTTCAGTCTTGGTAATATTCCAGCTGGAGGAAATGCTAGTATCGGGACAATAGTATTCCCAAGCAGTGCAGCTGCTGGCTCAACACAGGAAGTAGACGTCTCGGTAACATATGAAAATGCATGGGGGCAGGCACTAACGTCGTCATTGACAACGGGAGTTGTCGTCTCTCCGTTACCTCCACAATCATTGAGCCTTGCCTATCTTGGCAATACAACGTCTGCTATCATTGATAATGGTAAACTAGAGCCTCTGAACTTTGTAGTGGACAACAATGGTACTAGTGACGCAAGAAATCTAATAATCACATTTGCACCTCAACAAAACGGATCTTCAGTCTCGGTTGTAGGGCAATCTACATGGAATATACCAGATCTGCCTCCAGGTGGGTCACAGGAATTATCCACAAACGTGGTTGCGGCATCTACTTTACTTGATACCCCAACCTCATTTACTTTGACTGCAAGCTATATCTCAAACGGACAGACACAAACCAACTCACTTGCTCTGGGTGCATTTGTAGTAGGGGATATAAAATTAGAATTGTATGGCCTGACAGTGAATTATGTCGGTAGTGCACCAAATATAGCTGGTAGCTTGTTAAACGAAGGAAGTACAACTGGACTATATACAACAATACAACTTTACAAATCTCCAATCTTTCAAGCCATAAGAGAGGCAAGGCCAGCCAATTCCACCATGAATAACGGTACAGGTAGCTATGGAGGCGGAGCTGGCGGTGGTAGCTATGGAGGCGGAGCTGGCGGTGGCCATGGTGGCGGTGGTGGCCATGGAGGCGGAGGCAGTGGTGGTATGCAATCACAGACACAACAATTCTTAGGAGATCTTACTCCAGATTCGCCTATTCCATTTAGTATTCCATTAAACGGTCTTACCAGACTCCAACCTGGTACATACCCGGTCTCATTTGAGGTTGTATATTCAGATGATCTAAAGGTCTCTCATACCCAGATCATGAATGGAACTATAGTTGTAGGAAGAGCTCAACAGGTACACACTGGACACGAAAATCAATCCATCTTTGATCAAATCCAATCTGTAATTCCAATTCCGTTGCCAGTGCTGATTGGCATTATCATTGCGGCTATCGCAGGCGCAATAGTGGTCAAAAAGATCAAGGCAAAAAAACAACGTCTCAAAATGCTTACGGGAAGCGATACTGACATAGTGACAGCTCTGGACGATACTAGCAAAAAATGATATGCGACCAGCAGATATTTTTTCTTTATCTTTTGATGCACTGATAGACCGAAAAGTTAGAACTGTATTGACTGTCTTGATGGTAGTGCTGGGCAGCAGCTTAGTTGTTGTACTCAATGGTCTTAGTGCAGGACAGGCAGAATTCTTAGCAAGTCAATTCAGTGCATTAGCTGCAAATGTAATCTATGTGGGTTCTGGGCAGCACTCTTATCATGGATCTTCCTCACCCGCATCAATCATAATCAATAATGCTGTTGTTCAAAAAATACGAACACTTCCAAATATCGAAACTGTAATTCCAGAATATTCAGGCTCTGTTCAATTAGATAGCCAAGGGGAGACGCAACATGTTTCAGTAACCGCAATGGATCCAACACAGCTTACCGTGATGTTGCCTAATCTTCAGTATGTTAATGGCTCTACCGTGGAACCAAATGACAGATCATCAGCTCTTGTAGGAGATACAATAGCAAATCCGCCTGGCGCAACATCGCCCTTTGTTGTTTTAGGACAAACAATAAAACTCACAGATTCATATACGAGCACTTCGGGGAAATCTGCAACAGAAGTTAAGAATTATATCGTATCGGGAATAATGCAACCATCTGGAAATACGCGAATTGATAGTTCTATTATAATTAGTCTGGATGCAGGCAATCAACTTTTACACAAATCTACAAAATATGATCAGTTAGTTGTTGCTGCATCTTCTCCAGATGATGTTGACGCAGTACAACAAGAGCTTGTAGAAGAATATGGACCTACGCTTGGAATTTCAACTCCTCAATCTATAATGGCTGTTACACAAAAGGCTACTAGCGGAAACGCTGCTTTTACTCTCATGGTTGGTATCATTGCATTAGTTGTAGGAGCGGTTGGAATTGTTACCACACTTTACAACTCGGTAACAGAGAGAATTAGGGAGATAGGTACAATGAAAGCTATTGGAGCTCAAAATACTGACATACTTCAACTGTTTATAGTTGAAGCCGCACTCATTGGGATAATTGGGGCCTCACTTGGACTAATAATTGGAATGGGGGCAGGTTACATACTGAGTATCTTTACTACTACTAACGTACAAGGTTCTGGCGAAGTTCATATTCCTCCCGTCTATATTCCAACTGATCTCCTCAAAGTCTGGGCTCTTTCGGTCACGTTAAGCCTTGCAGCAGGAATATATCCTGCATGGAAGGCATCAAGACTGTCTCCGATGGTGGCATTACGAAGAGAATAAAATTGTTTTAATCTGATGGCAATTCAAAAGTAAAATATGAACATATCAAGATGAAGTTTAATTACACCATGCTGTCATCAAATCGTCTACTTTTAAGACCCCGTCAATACCTGCATGTTTTTCTGATTATGTAATCCACTGCACTAGAAACTGTAGGTATTGTAAATGATGACGTAGAATTTTTATCAGGCTTACGTGCATGTAATCCCACCACGAATGACCGTAAGACCATACTAAAATCAATATTATCCAAGTTTTGTTTTAGCATGTTCATAGTGTTTGTTTCGTTAAACTTGGAGAATCTGCGGGTAGATAATTGTGTATGTGCTTTCACATTGAGGATGATATCCTAATTAATACTAAAAATAGAATTAAGGAAGATGGAATTATTGTGTCATACCTCTTCCATTATGGAACTATTTTGCACTTTTAATTAGATCTAAAGAGAATCAAGAGCAGATAAAGAACATATAAAAACTTGCTTTGATATGTTGGTCATCTTGGTTCTTAAATATGATTGATAGGTATATTATCCAATGCCTTGTGTAAGTGCAGATAACTAACCCTGCGTGACCCCGCTGAGCACAATAAGCGAACCAACACATTGGTGTTATTCATGGGGAGTAATTCCCACACGTTCAGCATAACGGGTCACGCCTGATATCTTTCGTTACTTGATCTTACATCCGTATTGTTCCATCTATTTTATGAACTCAAGATTGTAATTCCTGTGATCTTCTTGATCTCATCACGACCCATCCCATTTGCAGCCAAAAATATTGCCAATTTCACTGCATCTTGCCCCTTTTCTGATATCTTCAAGAGGTTGATTGAACCTAGTTCTTTGACAATATGACTATCTTTGTCAGACATCTTTCCATTTTCCACAGCCCGTGTATTTTTCTGATTTCTAGTATTGAGCAGAGAGTCTATTCTTACAAAATCAATTTTTTCTATCTGGTCTTCTAGGTCCTTGGTATCTGTAAATTCTATTGTGATCTCTCCACACGATAGGTTGATCTTTATCTTAGCCATTGATTCTTAAGCTAATATTACAGTATAGTGACACTAATTATCTTTTTTCTAAAATGGTAAAATAAATGAAAAATAATTATATCTGTAGATAAACTATCCGCCATAACCAGAATTTCCAACAAAAGGAACGCTTACAGGAACTCTGTATGGCTGTGTCACGTCTATTCCTTGGTCTGTTGTAACTCTGATCTGTGTGAGGTTGCTACCCTCTGGTGGAGAAAGTGAAACCTTGTCTCCAGGATTTAGGACGGGAATTATATCAGGCTTTGCTGTACCACCATAATCCACTTTGATATTGGTAAGTGCATCCATCCCAGTATTTTTGATAGTTACATGCGTTTCTGTTCCCATACTATCTGTTATAATAATGGGTTCAATAGAAATGTCGTATTTTTGGGAAGGTGGTATTATTGGAAGAAAACTAAATGAAAGAAATATAGCAATAGCGGCAAGACCCACACCAATTGCTATCATAAGTACTGGTTTTTTCAACTAGTAGTAGATTGATTACTAAATATTTCAATTATACCATTATCTTCCTGATCAATAAAGTCATCGATTGAATTTATTTTTC
>JASHOW010000115.1 GCA_030038445.1 Nitrosopumilaceae archaeon | reverse complement strand
TTTCTGATAGTGCTCTATCCAAAGTCTCTGCAATCAATGGATCTGCATATTTGAGAAGTGAGTCCAAAAAGGCAGTATGTGTTTTCATTTTAGATACTCCTTACCAACAAGCCCATCGGAATCTGCAATTTCTAACATTTTAGACCTCAAGTCGCTATTTACCATGTGGAAAAACTCTGGATAGACTGGAAACCTTGCTCTGAGCTCAAATCCAGATTTTTTACAATTTTTTTCTACGGTATCAATTAAAGGCCAAACAAACTCTGGGTTTACATAATCGGGAGTTACTGGAGATATTCCTCCCCAGTCATTTATTCCGGTCTGAAGAAAGCCTGAGTAAGAATCAGGAGATAGATTTGGAGGAATCTGTATGTTCATTTCTGGCATGATCAGCCTTGTTAAAGCAACTAGAGTCTTGAAATATCTTTCTTCTGGTCCTGGAAAATCTTGCATCATTGTATTAGTTTTTGGTTGAAAGTTTTGTAGTATTACTTCTTGAATGTGGCCATATTTTTTATGAATCGATTTTATTGTGAATATGGAATCAATTAACTCAAAAGGACTCTCGCCAATTCCTATCAAGAGTCCTGTTGTCATTGGTATGGATAACTCACCTGCATTTTCCAACGCGTGGATTCTGGCTTTTGGATTTTTGCTTGGCGCAAACTCATGCGGCATGCCTTTTTCCCCCAATCTTTCACTTGAATTTTCAAGCATCGTTCCAAGGCTTACATTAGTCTTCTTAAGCTGATTCATCTCAGATTTTGTCAGATTTCCAGCATTTGTGTGAGGAAATAGTCCTACACCCAATGCTATTTCTGATGCATGAACTAGATATTCTGCGGTGCTTCCAAAACCACTCTCTTTGAGCCACTTTCTTGCCTCCTGATATTTCTGCTCTGGCCGCTCACCTGTGACAAATAATGCTTCGGTACACTTGTAATTTTTTCCTATTGCAGCAAGATCTGCAACATCTTGTTTTGACATCATGGAGACCTTGGTATCTCCTGGTTCTGCCTTGTAGGTACAGTAAGAGCATGTATCTCGACAAAGATTTATCAAATTAAAAAAGACTTTTCTTGAATAAGTAACCGTCTTTCCCTTGTTTTTGTTTCTAAGTATCTGCGATGCCTTGTACATCTCAAATGAATTATTTTCTGCCTCTTGGTAAAGCAGGTAAGAATCGTCCTTTGTAATCTCTCTTCCATCAAATACCTTGTTTAATAATTCGGAATTTAGAACTATTCTGCTCAACTAGTTTTGTAGCTTAGGGAGTTGTATTTATGCTTGTACTAGAACTGGTCTGGTCTTTGCTGAAGAACAAGTGTGATCTGCATGGTCTTACTATCGCGAATTATTGTCAATGTCATCTTGTCGCCTACAGATTTTTGATCTTGTAAATAGTTGAGCAGATCATCAATGTTTGTGACAGGATGCCCATCAACCGCAATAATAATATCTCCGCCCACCATGTATTGCGTACCATTGATGGTCTCTGTTTTGTTGTATCCATGAAGGCCTGCTTTTGCAGCTGAACTATTTGATACCACGGTATTTATCATAAAACCAGATTGGACAGGTAATTGTAAAGTATCTGCCAAGTCCGGGTCTACGCTTATTCCAGTGATGCCAAGCCATGGATGCTCGTAATGACCAGTTTGAATCAGAACGGGAACTATTCTTTTCATGGTATTAGATGGAATTGCAAAACCTACTCCAGAAAATTCTCCAGTCTCAGACTGAATTGCGGTGTTTATACCAATGACCTCACCTTGCATGTCAAGTAGCGGGCCTCCCGAATTGCCGGGATTTATGGGCGTGTCAGTCTGAATTACATCAGGTATGGAAAAAGAGCTATTTGGAGGATCTAAAAGCCTGCCTACTTGGCTTATTATGCCTGATGTTATAGAACCGCTTAGGCCAAAGGGATTTCCAATTGCGGCTACCTGATCTCCAATTCTCAACTTCGAAGAATTTCCAAGAATCAGGGGGTATAAAACATAGGAACTTGGATCTACTTTGATGACTGCTAGGTCTGCATAGGGATCTGTACCAGTCACAGTAGCTGGAAATGATTTACCATCATGGAAAATGACTCGAATCTTGAAACTGTCTACAACTACGTGATTGTTTGTTATTATGTGTCCGTCAGTATCATAGACAATTCCAGATCCAAGATCTCTTTCGGTTGAAGAATCATTTGTTTTGCTAACTATTACTTGGACCACTCCCTGATCAGACTGGGAAAAAAGGTCTGCCAAGCTAAGCGAAGTATTTTTTGTAATTAACTGATCAAAGGGATTGGTTTGTGTTATCTGATACGGAGAATCTAGTTTAGATGGCGATACAATGAAAATTGATATCAACAATAATACAACAACACAATATGCTCCGCCCAAAATGGCGCTAGTCTTATCCAAGAATGAGCGTTATATCTTGTAGTCATATAATATTTTGTTTCATGATGTGATTGTGAATCAGAGTTTTCTGACTTTTGTTAATTCTAGTGTACCTTCTCAACACTCTTGCTTTCTTTTGTAGTGATGTAGATTCCTGTCAGCATCAAAGCAATAGCTATAATCTGGTACCATCCAATCTTTTCATGCAAGAACATAAACGCAAAGAACAGACCAAATATTGTTCCAGTGGAGTAGATCAGCATGGTCTTTACAGTTCCTATTCGCTTCAGGCTATTCAAGAACAGGTAAAGCGAAACACCAAAGCCCACCATACCAACCAGTAGAAGGTTAGGAATCTCTGTAGGTGTTATGCCTATCGGAATCTTTGTGGCTAGCGCAAAAACGAAGAGCAGACCGCCGCCTATGAAGCCCTTTAGCTGTACCAACCTTGAGACGTCGATACGCTGGGCCGCTATCTTACTTATGTTGTTGTCCAATGCCCATAATGCCATAGATAGTATTATCAACAGGTTTCCCTCTTTTTTTATGTCAGAAAGAAGGTTTGTAAACTGAAGGTTTGTCGTAACAATTACCATACCTGTAATGACCAGTATCACTGCCACATATCCACGAGGCCTGAGTTTTTCATTGAAGAAAATTAGTGCAAAAAGCACTGTAAATATTGTCTCCGAGTTGGACAGGATGGCAGTATCTGATGCAGTGGTCTGCTCAAGGCCTGTAAAAAATAAAATTGGCGCAACTATAGCACCTGACAGAGTTATTGCAAGTATGAGAGGCCAGTCCCTTGCATCTATGTGAAACCCCTTAACTTTGTACGATAAAGGAACTGAAGCAAGAGCAGCTAGCAGATATATCAAAGATGCGTACATCAGCGGATTGGTGTTTGAAAGTACGGGCTTGGAAGCAGTAGAGATTGATCCTACCAAGACTGCACATAAAACAGCAGATGCATATCCAACCCTTGCTGATCTAGTGTCTGTCTGCGCCAATATCGATTGGTGATTATGACGTTATCTAAACCTCTTCAAACAAAAAATTCTATCAGATCTGTGTCTTCAGGTGAAATGATATTTTTTCAGCCTTTACAAACTAATGGAATTCTGGGTAGTGTCTATCAGGGAGTATGTCCTGCCTCTCCAAGTTACCGCCTTGCTATTTTTTGCATTAATTATTCCGCTTGCAAACCCGCTTACAATTATGGCACCTCCAAGAGGTGTGCACAGGGTGTACCTTGCAGGAATCTCAAGCCCCTTGATTGCATCTAGCATACTTGCAAGATAGACAAGCCCTGAAGTAATCAAGGAGACTACAAACAGTACAGCAAAAGACGGAGATGCAGATTCAAAGGCAGCAGAATAAACAAGGACAGGAAATGGCGCAAACAACAAAAACAGCACGGCAAAAAATATCCCTACTGCAACTCCACTTGCTTGTATGTATAGTGGAACCATTAATCGTTTTAACGCATGCCATAGTGTGGGCCAATCCCTTGCCCAGATTGCCTCAACTAGGTGTTCGCCACGAACCATCTTAAGTCTAAACCCAGCCTCCTTGACCTTTTTGCCAAGAGCGCCATCTTCTACTATCTCGCCTTTTACGCCTTCGTGCGTGCCTACGCTGGTGTACGTCTTCCGTTTTATGATGAAAAAACTGCCAAAAAAATATCCTGTCTTTTTTGAAGAGTCGTTTACTCTGAGAGCAGAAAATCTCGTATGCAAAAATGTCGACAATACAGGCAAGGTAATCTTTGTCCATGTGTCAAGACACCGCATCTTTGGAATCACGGTAAGGGCATCCAGATTTTCGCTTAGAAGATGCGACACTGAAAGTGATATGGTACTTTTGGAATGGGTTGTATCGGCATCTGTGAAAAGCAACAACTCTCCGGCTGCTCTCTTAAAGCCCTCGACGCATGCCCAGTTCTTTCCCATCCATCCATCAGGCTTGGGATCTGCAAGGACATACTTTACCTTTGGATTGTTCTGGGCAATCTTTCTTATTATCTCGCCTGTCTTGTCGCCTGACCTGTCATCTATTGCAATTATCTCATAATTTTCATAGTCTTGCTCAATCAATGAATTGAGGCACTTGTTGATAAAACCCTCTTCATTTCTTGCAGGCAATATGACAGAGACTTTGGGGTTTTGATGTGGTCTTGAATCAAATTTGTCCAAGAAAGGCGAGCTGCGAAAAGTAGCCCACATTGACCTTATCAAGAGAACCCATGTCAAGGCTACTCCAGTCAATATGGCAACTAGAACATAATTGAATACATCTACTGCAACATTCATCAGGTTATCTCTCAGCTTCTTCTTTGATGCTCTGCAGGGCCTGTTCAGTTCCGCTCTGGATGTGTTTTTTGACCATGCCGGTGAACATTCCCATCATGCCTGAAAGTTTAATGTCCCAGACTGCCTCAAGCTTTGTCTTTTGATCTTGCGGCGTTACTGACATTATCTTTGTTCCATCGATAATTCCCTTTGTAAACTGTGCATGGATCTTTTCTTTTGGGTATATGGTGACAGTCTGCATGCATTTCGAGTCCTTAAAGGCAATTGTGACTTCGCGATTTACTATGTTGCCCTCTCTTGATATGTTCTTGACCTCCTTTGTTCCCTTCCAGAACCTCGGCTCAGAGTCAAGGTCTACTATGATGTTCCAGACCTTGTCAAGTGGCGCATTTATCTCAACTGATGCTTGAATTTGGGCCATGCCCTTAGATTTTTGTCTTCATATTTATTCTGTGACTCTCAAGATTGTAATTCACATGAAGGGTACCTTTCATATTTTTCGAAATCAATTTTAATAAGACAGAAACAGATTTGCCATGGACGCGATAACTTATGATGATTTTGCCAAACTGGATATGCGTGTAGCAAAAATTGTTGAGGTGGAAAAGATCCCGGGAAAATCAAAGATCGTAAAAGGAATCATAGACCTAGGCGAAGAAAAAAGGCAGGTAATAATCGGCGGCGCAGAATATTACCAGCCAGAAGAACTGTTGGGCAAAAAAGTCATAGTTTTATCAAATCTAGAGCCCAGAAAGATTGGCGGTGTGGAATCCAATGCAATGCTTCTAGCAGCAGACCTTAACGACAAGCCCTTCTGGCTTACCGTAAACGAAGATGTTCCGCTTGGAACAAAAATAAAGTAGTCCCAAAACCGCGCATACCAATGGTCAAGAATGTCCTTGTACAATAGTCAGATCTATTATGAAATGACAACAATCACGCGGTGAAAGGAAATCTGTAGAGTTTTGGCGCCTCAAATCAGATTACTATCTTTCCAGGGTTGAGGGTGTTTGTTGGATCAAAGAACCGTTTTACTTTTTTAAAGACTGAATAGGTCTTGTTTCCGTACTGCATCTTTACAAATTTTGTTCTTGCCAGACCATCACCGTGCTCGCCTGTTATGGACCCGCCTATGCTTATCACTCCGGAGAAGAATTCAACTGCAATGTTATCTATGAGATGGCTATCTTTTTTCCTCAGGATTGGTCTTATGTGCAGATTTCCATTTCCTGCATGCCCATAGACGATTATCCGTACGTGATATCTTGATTTGATGTAATCTACCAAGTCAAGCAAAAGAGGCAGCCTATGCACTGGAACAGTGGCATCTTCGATTAGCGAAGATACCATCTCTTGCCTTGAGATACTTTTGAGGCTGTATGACAGTGCTGAGTTTCTAAAAGTCCACCACTGTGCAATCTGTCTGTATTGTGATGTGACTTGAATCGCTCTTCCAGATAACAAGCGCCTGCACCTTGTACTTTTTTTCCGTATATTGTCATCAAACTCTACAAAAAGAAGACACTTTGTGTTCTTTGGCAGCTTTGCCGTAACGTGTTGTACGATGTTATGATCTATTATCTCAATAGCTGATGGTCCAAGTTTTAGAATTTCGGGAACATCTATTACGGCCTCCTTGAGTGACTTGTAAGATGTTATTATGAGTATGGCCCGTTTTGGAAGCGGAAATGTCTTGAGCTTGGCAGAGGTGATTATCCCAAGGGTTCCCTCTGAGCCTGCAATGATCTTTTGTACATCGGAGCCAGATATTATCTTGTTGATGCTGTAACCGCAGGAGTTTTTTGATACATGCGGAAATTTCTTTTGGACTTTTGGCTTTATTATTTTGAGAATGTCTCTTGTGGAATTTTTGTCTGGAAGGCTGAGAACTTTTCCTTTTGATGTAACAATCTTTACCTGAACCAGATTGTCTATGGTGCTGCCATACTTTAGTGAATGGCTGCCGCTTGCATTAGTTCCTATCATGCCACCAATGGTGCAAAATGGCCCGACTGATGGATTTGGGCCAAGAAATCTTCCATGCCTTTGTAGGATACTGTCAAGGCCCCCCTTGGAAACACCGCTTCCAACCTGCACAAACCCATGTCCAACCTTGATCTTGTCAAAGTGTCTCATATCCAAGATGATTCCCTTCCCAAGCGATCCTCCAACAAGCCCAGTGCCTGCGCCTCTTGCAGTAACCGAAGTCTTGTGCCTCACTGCAAATCTTATGATGGAAATTATGTCTCTCTCGTTCTTGGGAAATGCTACTGCCAGTGGTCTTTGGGTATAGGAGCTTGCATCCACAGAATAAATCTCTAATGTATCGTCATCCCATGATACATCGCAGGTCACTTTACTTGCAAGTTTAGCACCTATCTTGTATCGTGACATGTTTTTTCTTGGCGCCTTGGGTTAAAAAACAATTTAATTTCTTACAAAGATTTAATTTGGATTGAGTCAATTTTTTCATGTTGGATTTTCTAGGAATGAATGTAGACAAGCTACTCAACTCTAATGATAATTCTAATCCGTTAATGTGGTTGGTATGGATTGTACCGATTTTTGTCTTTATGCTCTATGGGCAGAAGATCCAGCTGCAGGTGACATCTTCAGAGATTAACAAGTCCCTTGAAAAACTAAAAATGTATCGTGATGATACAAGAAAAGAACTGGCAGAGTACATTAAAAATACTATAAAACCAAGCTGGGACGTCTCGTCTAAACTTGACAGATACTTTGAGTACTTTACAATAATGCCTGTTGATATGGACCCAAACGGAATCGTTCCCAAAATAAGGCATATGATGAGAAACAGGGAGGATTTTACCCGTGCTCAAGTCAAGATGCTTTCTTCTGATCTGAGTCCTGCCGAGACAAGCAAAATAGTAAATATCCTTGAGGTTGTAACTACAATACACTTACTTTACAAAAGTGTAAGACACTTGTTTCTTACAGCAAAAAAACAAAATAACTTTCCCTTGATACTGCCGCTACAAATGATGATACCGTTTATCATGGAAGAAGCCGAAGCGCTCAAATCAGCGGTACCTGCATTCAAGCAGGGCCAGCCTATAGGTGACAGCGTTGGGCCCATGATAGTAGGAAAGATGATGCTTGGCACAAAGAAGATGCCAGCTGCATTTGAAACAGTATGGAGCGAGAAGGACTTTGAAGGGCGCAAACTCTTGCTTCTAAAGGCAGAGGGTCCTACAGGTACAGTCGGAAGGCCAGCTGAAGCAGTTGAAAAGATAATCTCTGAGAGAAAGCCTGATGTCATAATA